>CBDTVH010000146.1:0-5894 GCA_965363665.1 uncultured Yoonia sp.
ATAATCGAAAACCATAGATGACACGTGCCGTGACATCGCGCTTGGTATCGTCCGTGCCAAGCCAGTTATCGGGGCTGGGGGGTGCAGGTGCGACACCTGCGACATCCACGATTGTGTTGTAGGAATAAGGAATGATGGGCCAAAGCATCCAACCCGCCTGAAAATCACCATCCAGCGTTTGGCCTGCATCGACGGCAGCAATCAATTCCTCAGGATTGTCGAAACACTCTTCCAGACCGCCGGTTACGATCAGGCAATCCACCTCAGGTTCGCCATACCCCGCCTCGGTCGGGAAATCGCCGCCAAAGTCACGCTCGGAATAGAAGCTGAAGATCGGCATTCTGATCTCGCCGCGATAGCTGACGGCGATGGGTTTGTCGTTGGCGATGAATTCCGCGAAGATCGACAAACCGAAGAGCACACTGAAGATGACAAGCGACCAATAGGCACGCCGATTGCGCCGGAAATTACGCAAACGCCGCTGGTTGAGTGGGGACAGGAACGGACGCTTGGCCATCAGTTTCGCGCCTCAAAATCAATACGTGGGTCGATCAGCACGTAGGTCAGGTCCGTGATGATCCCCACGACAAGACCAATCAGCGAGAACGCGAATAGCGTGCCAAAAACCACCGGATAGTCGCGCGCGACCGCTGCCTCGAACCCAAGACGGCCCAGACCATCAAGCGAGAAGAGCGTTTCAATGATGAGAGAGCCACCAAAGAAGACGCCGATGAACAGTGCGGGAAAGCCCGAAATGACGATCAGCATTCCGTTGCGGAAGACATGGCCGTAAAGCACACGACGCTCTGACAGGCCCTTGGCGCGGGCGGTGATCACATACTGCTTCTTGATTTCATCCAGAAAGCTGTTCTTGGTCAGCAGGGTCAGGGTGGCAAAGGCCGAAATGGTCGAGGCCAGCACCGGCAGGGTGGTGTGCCAGAAATAGTCGAGCACCTTGGCGATGAGGCCCAGATCCTCCCAGTTCGAGGAGGTCAGGCCCCTGAGAGGGAAGATGCGGAAATAGGAGCCGCCTGCGAAAAGCACGATCAGCAGGATCGCGAACAAAAAACCGGGGATCGCATAGCCGACGATAATTGCGCCGGACGTCCAGGTATCAAACGGTGTCCCGTCCCGAACCGCCTTCTTGATGCCCAACGGGATCGAAATCATGTACGCGATCAATGTGGACCACAGACCCAATGTGATCGACACCGGCATCTTTTCCAACACCAGATCAAGCACGCTGATCGAGCGGAAATAGCTCTCGCCAAAGTCGAACCGCATGTAATTCCACATCATATTGAGGAAGCGTTCGAGAGGTGGTTTGTCAAAGCCGAACTCGCGCTCAAGATCGGCGATGAAATCCGCGGGCAACCCGCGGCCACCGATGTAGTCACCGTCACCGCTGTCCACCAATTCGCTGCCACCGCCAGAGATACCTTCAAAGACATCCCCTCCGCCCTCAAGTTCAGCAAGGATCTGTTCGATCGGCCCACCGGGCACAAATTGCGTCAGCGAAAAGTTGAGGATCATGATCCCCAGCAAGGTGGGGATCACAAGCAGCAAACGCCTGAGGATATATGCGCCCACTTCAGAACCCTACTGGAACGCACCGGCGGCGCGCAGCGCCTCGGCTGCTTCGGCATCATACCACCAATTGTCGAGAGGTGACAAAGCCAGCGGCGGGATTTCTTTGTAGCGGTACATGTCATAATAGGCGACCGTATGAACGCCTTTCTGCCATTGCGGGATCCAGAACCGTTCAGCGCGTAGGACGCGGTCCAACGCGCGGGTGCGGATGGTCAGATCTTCCAGTGTTTCCGCTTCCACGATCTGCTCGATCAGACGGTCTACCGCAGGCGATTTCAGACGCATTGGATTGCGCGAACTGTCCTCGGCGGCCGCAGAGCCGAAGAACTGCGCCAACTGCTGGCCCGGTTCATAGGTTTGGCCCAGTGACGCATTCACGATGTCAAAAGCGCCGGAGCGGCGGCGTTCGATGAACTGGGCGGTATCGACACGCTCCAGCTTTGCATCCACGCCAAGACGCTTGAGGTTTTCGACAATCGGATTGATGACGCGGTCAAACTGCGGCGAACGTTCCAGGAAACTGACCTCAAGCAACGCGCCATCTTTGCGGCGCATTCCGTCTTCGCCTGCAACCCAGCCTGCTTCATCCAGCAATGCCGACGCGGCGCGCAACTGGCGCCGATCAAGCGGGCGATCTGACGTTGTCGAAGTCGGCGGGATCGTCGCTTCCTCCGTCAGGATTGCGGCATCCAACAAACCCTCATCCACCAACGGCTGCAAAATCGCGATCTCTTCGGCTGAAGGCACACCCACGGCCTTGAGGTCAGAGTTATCCCAGAACGACTCAGGGCGTTCGTACAGCCCGTAGAATAAGGATTCATTCATCCATTCAAAGTTTACCATCAGGGCGATGGCCTGGCGGACGCGGGGGTCTTGGAATTTTTCTTGGTTCAGATTGAAGACAAACCCCTGACCGGTGCCGATGGCCCCATCGGGCAATTCTTCCACCTTGACCCAGCCATTCTGCCGGGCGGGGAAGTCATAGCCTGTGGCCCACTGCAAAGAGCTGTTTTCGTTGCGAAACGCGTAAACACCACCTTTGAATCCCTCAAAAGCAGCGCCGCCGTCAGCAAAATACTCGACCCGAATAGTCTCAAAGTTATTGCGACCCTGATTGATGGGCAGATCAGCACCCCACCAATTCGGATCATACCGATAGATGATCTGACGCCCGATATCGACGGTATCAAGCTGGTACGGGCCCGTGCCCATGAAAGGCGCATCCGCCGTTTCATCCAACCGGATTTCATTTGCTTCGAACCACGCCTTCGACCACGCCGATGTGCCACCCGCCCATGTCACAACATCACGGCGTGGCGCCTCTGGGGTGAAATTGAAACGGATGCGATGGGTGTCCAGCACTTCGACGCTGTCGATAAACTGAGAATAGACGCTGCGATATTCCGTGATGCCCTGCTCCAGCGGAAGTTCAAACGCGAACTTGATGTCCTCGGCGGTCATCGTCGTTCCGTCCCAGAACTTCACATCATCGCGCAGATTGAATATGACCCAGTCACGGCTTTCAGGGTACTCCAGTGTTTCACACAGATAGCAGTAGGCACCATAGGGGTCATCTGCTGTTGATGTCAGAATGGATTCGTACCCGATTGTCGCCAGTGCCGCCGGCACGCCCTTGCGAGTATAGATGTTAAAGCTGTCAAACGTGCCTTGGGCCCATTGCGAAAACTCGCCGCCCTTGGGTGCATCAGGGTTTACGTAATCAAGAACTGCGTCCGGCCCATACTTCAATTCGCCAAAATTGGTGTAGCCGTGGCTGACAGTGACGTTCTCATGTGCGTCTGCCAAAAGCTCTGATCCAGCCCAAAGTGCGACGATGCTGATCACAGACCCCAGCGCCCAAGTATGCAACTGACGCACGGGCGTTTCGTTGAACTTTGCTTTGGCGAAGGAACGGTCTTGCTTTTGCATCAGTATCTCCGGGTTCGGGGCGTTTTATTTGCTCTACATGAAGTAAATGTTCTGTTTGGCAAACATTCAAGTTGAGTTTGCGTGAACAGCTGGTGAGCCGATTGTAACACTCAATGAAAAAGGCCGCCCGAAAGGACGGCCGTTTTTGTTTTGATCTCAGGATCGGCTCAATCGCCTATCGTCGCAAGATAGGCGATCAGATTTGCCCGGTCTTCGACATCGCGCATACCGTTATAGCTCATCGCCGTGCCGGGCGCATAACCACGTGGGTTTTCCAGAAAAGCATTCAGGTTTTCAGGCGTCCAGACGTCCGCGGCTTCGATCAAAGCGCCAGAGTAGTTGAAGTCATCATAAAACTGCACGGGGCGATCCACGACGTCGTAAAGGGCCGGACCGGTGCCGTGCTGACCAGGCTCAAGCGCGTGGCAAGAACGGCAGCCGCGCCACAGGCCTTCGCCTTCTTCAGCACTGGCAGAGGCGAACACGACCGAAAATGGCTCTTCTTCGACTTCTTCTTCAACTTCGCCTTCGGCACCTTCGACTTCGATAACGTAGGCTTGTTCACCGTAATGACCACCGGAGTGATAAATCTCTTCGGCAAGCCAGGCACCCAGCAAGAAAATCAGAAAAGTGCCGCAAAGACTGCCAATAATTTTGGTCGTTGTCATTGTGTCGAACATGTCGCGTTCCATTCAGTTCAAAGTTTTGCCGCTATGTATCCGCTTCCCACACCGGGTTGCAAGGTGTACTGCCGCGACCAAACGCCCATTTTTTCAGGGTGACGACACGGAGGCCACAGTGATGTCACAGAGAATCGCATTCCAAGGTGAATTGGGGGCCTATGGGCACGAGGCATGTGTGACCGCACGCCCCGACTACGACCCCCTGCCCTGCGCCACCTTCGAGGCTGCGATCGAAGCGGTGCGCGGCGGTGCCGCAGACCTTGGCATGATCGCGGTTGAAAACTCGACCTATGGCCGTGTCGCGGACGTCCATTCCCTTTTGCCGGAAAGCGGTTTGCATATCGTGGACGAAACCTTCGTGCGGGTGCACATCAACCTGCTGGGCAAACCTGATGCCGCGTTGTCAGACATCAAGGTGGCGCGCGGTCACCCGGTTATCCTGCCGCAATGCGGCGAATTCCTGCGCGCCAACAACATCACCGCGCACACCAGTTCCGACAATGCCCGCGCCGCCCGCGAAGTGGCCTCGGGCGACGATCCCAGCATTGCCGCCCTAGCGTCTGAACTTGCTGCCGAAATCTACGGGCTTAAAGTTATCGCAGCCCATATCGAGGACCACGCCCGCAACACCACACGCTTTCTGATCATGGCCCGCGAGCCTGACTATACGCGCCGTGGCAAGTCGGGGATGATGACCAGCTTTGTGTTTCGGGTGCGCAATATTCCAGCCGCGCTATACAAGGCGATGGGCGGGTTTGCGACAAACAGCGTCAACATGACCAAGCTGGAAAGCTATATGGTGGGCGGTGAATTTACCGCCACCCAGTTCTATGCCGAAATCGAAGGGCATCCCGACGATGATAACGTCAAGTTGGCGATGGAAGAGCTGGGGTATTTTACCGACCACCTGCATGTCATGGGTGTTTACCCGGCGGCTGCACGACGCCATGAAAAGGCTGATCAGCCCGCGTGAAGATCAGCGCTGATTGTCATTGCCCGCGGCGGTAATCGTCCTCGATGTTTTCTGCATAATCCAGAACCCGTGCCTTGAAACGCTGGGTCATCTTGGCCTTTGCCAACTTGAGCGATTGCAACAACAAACGCGCGGTCAACGTCTTGGCCCGCATGTCGAAGGACACGATCACCCGTGTCCGCGTGGCGGACAGCGCGATCAGATCCACCTGCGTCACAGCGATCAAGCCATCCGACTGGCTTTCGATTTCAATGGCCTGTTCCGGTTCCAGCTTTGTCAGCTCGGCCTGGACCTTGCGCGCGCGCCCGCGAAATTCAAAGGCGATGTCCCAAATCGTACCGACCACCGCATCCCCATCAGCGCGGCGGTTGACGTCGATGCCCTGTCGCAACGCGCGCCGCTAAAAACTGGGAAAATCGCTGACCCGCCCGTGGACGTAGGCGATTGGTGCTTCGATATCTTCACGCGTACTCAGTTTCATCAGTCATTTCCCATTGCGGCCTAGTCAAGCCGATCCGCCAGCCACGCCTCAAGCAAAAAATGCGCAATGGCACCCTTGCGTGCTGGCAGCAGCTTGGGGTGATTGCCTGCGAAAGCGTCCGCCATCTCTTCGCGCGTCACCCACATGGCATCTTCGATTTCTATGGGGTCAATGGTCAGGTCGGCGTTCAGCGCATCCCCCGCGCATCCAAACATCAACGAGGCAGGAAACGGCCAGG
>CBDTVH010000147.1:0-5891 GCA_965363665.1 uncultured Yoonia sp.
CCAAATCGCGGACCCGCTGCTGACGTTGAGAAAGTCCGGTGGTCAAAGCGCGGCTCAGACGCGCACCTTGTTGATCGGCCCATGCCAACAACTCCAGACGTACAGGCACCGCCAGCTCAGCGGCCGCCGTTGGGGTCGGGGCGCGCATATCCGAGACGAAATCAATCAGTGTCGTATCCGTTTCATGTCCCACCGCTGAGATCAGGGGAATGGCAGAGGCCGCCGCCGCTCGTGCCACGATTTCTTCGTTAAAGCCCCAAAGGTCCTCCAAAGAGCCGCCCCCGCGTGCAACGATCAGCAAGTCGGGACGCGGCAACGCCCCGCCCGGCGTCAACGTGTTGAACCCTTCGATTGCAGCCGCCACCTCCGGCGCACATTTGGCCCCTTGCACAGCCACTGGCCAGACCAGGACTTTTCGCGGGAAGCGGTCACGCAGACGATGCAGGATATCGCGAATGACAGCACCGGATGGTGAAGTCACGACGCCGATGATTTCAGGTAAATATGGCAGGGGCTTCTTGCGTTCCGGCGCGAACAAGCCCTCTGCCGCCAAAGCCGCCTTGCGCTTTTCCAGCATCGCCATCAGCGCGCCCGCTCCGGCTGGTGCGATATCCTCGATCACCATCTGGTATTTGGACTGTCCCGGAAAGGTTGTCAGCTTGCCGGTTGCGACGACTTCCATGCCTTCCTCGGGTCGATGTGCCAGCCCTTGCGCGCGGCCCTTCCAGATCACACCGGCCAGAACAGAGCGGTCATCCTTCAAATCCATATAGATATGACCGGACGCGGGCCGGGACACACGCCCGATTTCGCCCCTTACCCGCACATGGGAAAAACCGCCTTCAATGGCTTTCTTGACCGCGCCCGAAATTTCAGAGACCGAAAATTCCGGCGTGTTGTCCGCCGGGCCATCTTCAAACAAATCGTTCACGTCAAACCTTTCCCACGCTGTGCGCGCAGTGGCAGAGAAGAAAATTTCCACTTCAAAAATATGGTCGTAAGAAACAGCAGCGCACCAAAGCCAGCAAACCAGATCGAGCTGAACAGCAGCGACAGGATAATCGCAAAGGTACCGCTGATCCAGAAAAGGATGCTCGACATGCGAACCGTCGCGATATCCGGATCAGGCCAGAACTGCACTTGTGGGCGCCCAAATTCTTCCGCGTAGTAATCCAGCGTACGCAGATAGGCCGGATCATCCTGAAAAGGTGGCAAATCATCAGGATGATGGATGATGCGACCAATGACGCGGGGGCAGAAATCTTCGAAATAGGCCTTGGTGTCGTTGGCGTGCATTTGCCAAACCACATCCACGATCGGCGATGGCGCCAATGTTTCACCGGTGCTGCCCACCAGATACATAAAGCGGCGATATTCTTCGACCAGAATATAGCAAACGTCGGTTGAATGCCCGGTCTCTTCCTCCAGACGATCCACCAGTGAACGCGTCAAGGGACGCTCATGAAAGCTATAGCCTTCAAGGCGATGCCAAAGCCGCCGGTCCTTTTTGATCGGTGTCATGCGTGCCGTTCGCTTGTTTTTCTGCTACCCTGCCGGGACAGTAGTCTGCCGCACCGAATTGGCCAAGCGTCCCGTGGCAAAAATATGCACCATGCGCAACACTTGTGGTTGCGCTTTCACCCCCTTAGAACCGCACTGACGCAGCATCGGCAGGGGCAGATATGAACATTCTCATCTTGGGCAGCGGCGGGCGTGAACATAGCCTTGCCTGGGCTGTCAAACAGAACCCAAAATGTGATCGCCTGATCGTCGCCCCCGGCAATGCAGGCATTTGCGCAATCGCAGAGTGCGCGGATATCAATATACTGGATGGGGGTGCTGTGGCGACCTTTGCCGAAGAAAACGCGATTGATTTTGTGATCATCGGCCCCGAAGCCCCGCTGGCGGCTGGCGTCGCGGACAGGCTGCGCAGTGCCGGGCTTTTGGTCTTTGGTCCTGGCAAGGACGCCGCCCAGCTGGAAGCCTCGAAATCCTTTACCAAAACCATCTGTACCGCAGCGAACGCCCCGACCGCAGCTTATGCGCATTTCACCGAGGCTGACGCCGCCCGCGCATATATCCGTGCACAGGGCGCACCCATCGTTGTAAAGGCCGACGGGCTTGCCGCAGGCAAGGGCGTGATCGTCGCCATGAGCGAGGCGGACGCATTGGCCGCCATCGACGACATGTTCGACGGCAGTTTTGGCGATGCAGGCGCTGAGGTCGTCATAGAAGAATTCATGGACGGCGAAGAAGCGTCATTCTTTGTATTGTGTGATGGCAAAACCATTCTGCCCATTGGTACCGCCCAAGATCACAAACGCGCCTATGATGGAGACACCGGACCAAACACCGGCGGGATGGGGGCCTATTCCCCTGCCCCGGTCATGACCGACGAGATTACCCAGAAAGCCCTAAGCGAGATTATCCAGCCCACAATGGATGAAATGCGCAAGCGCGGCACGCCGTTTCAGGGTGTTCTGTTCTGCGGTCTGATGATCAAGAACGGCCAGCCACGGCTGGTCGAATACAACGTGCGCTTTGGCGATCCTGAATGCCAATGCCTGATGATGCGCTTGGGCGGCCAGATCCTTGATCTGCTTCAAGCCTGCGCCGAAGAACGCCTGGACGAGATGCAGGTAAACTGGGCAGATGACCACGCACTGACGATCGTGATGGCCGCCAAAGGCTATCCCGGCAACTACGCAAAAGGTACTGTGATAAATGGGTTGGACAGCCAACCAGAAGACAGTTTCCACATGGTCTTTCACGCGGGAACACAGGAAGTCGACGGGGAAATTACCGCGTCAGGTGGCCGGGTGCTGAACATCACCGCGCGGGGCAAGGACCTCGCAGAGGCGCACGAACAAGCCTACGCGATGGCGCAGGGGATTGAATGGGACGACGGGTTCTACCGCTCAGATATCGGGTGGCGCTCGCTTTAGGGCCCGGGGCCATTAGAAAAAAGGCCGTACTCTTGTCAGAGCACGGCCTTTCATTTCTCAAACGCGGCTTGTTAAGCGGCGCGGCCGACAAGGACCGAGTCGATCTCGGCAGCGGCGGCGTTTTCATCATTGCCAGCCACAGCAGCGATTTCGCGTGTCAGACGCTCTAACGCGGCTTCATAAAGCTGACGCTCGGAATAGCTTTGTTCGCGCTGGTCGTCCTGGCGATGCAGGTCGCGCACAACCTCGGCAATTGCGATCAGGTCGCCAGAGTTGATCTTTTGCTCGTATTCCTGCGCCCGGCGCGACCACATGGCCTTTTTCACCTTGGCCTTACCGCGCAGTGTTTTCATCGCGTGACTGACCACATCGGGGGTCGCCAGTGCGCGCATACCCACGTCCGTCGCCTTATCCGTTGGAACCCGCAAGGTCATTTTGTCTTTTTCGAATGAGACAACAAACATCTCAAGCTCGAAACCGGCAACCTCTTGTGTTTCAATCGAAATAATCTTGCCCACGCCATGGGCGGGGTAAACGACAAACTCGTTCGGGCTAAAATCGTATTTCTTCTTGCTCATGATCGTCCTTTCATGGCGATCCGGAATTTGAGGCGACAAAAAACCGCCGGGGACAAAAGAGTGCCTCCGCCGGGGTTTATCGGTTACCAAACTGGATCAATTCGTTCGCAGCATTGGCCTTATACTACCACAAAAACCGCGCATCTGAAAGCACCACATTACAGCGGCATAATATCATTTGGAAATAAGACCTTAGAAGGACCCGGCGGGCGAATCAGCCACCTTCTCCGGCAGCTTCGGAAAACAACTCCATCTTGCCTTCTTTGCCGTCCATTTCGTCAGCAGTCGGCAGCGGATCTTTCTTGGTGATGATGACCGGCCACATTTCGGAATACTTGCGGTTGAATTCGACCCATTTTTCCATGTCAGGCTCTGTGTCCGGACGGATCGCGTCAGCCGGGCACTCAGGCTCGCACACACCACAATCAATGCATTCGTCAGGGTGGATCACCAGCATGTTTTCGCCCTCATAAAAACAGTCGACCGGGCAGACCTCGACGCAGTCGGTGTATTTGCAGGCGATGCAGTTGTCGTTGACGATATAGGTCATATGGGATGGGTTCCGATTATCTAACGCAGACTAGCTAGAATAGACTGCAGGGGCATTCAAGGTCCAACAGACCAAGTGACGCGGGGAAGATGCGAAAACCCGAAAAGTGTCATGACCGGCCAAAATGCCCGCTGTGCCAGGCGAAAATGAAACCCGGTACGATGGAGACAGCTAGTCCAGCCCCATATCCCGGCGATCTTTTTTCGTGGGACGCCCGCCTTTCTCATAACGGGGATTGCTGCCCTTCGTGGCGGCGGGTCGCTCTTTGGGCACAGGTGTCAGGTCTTCATACAATTCCTGCGCTTCTGGTGCGGGTCCACGCCGGTCACCGCAGGCCAGAATGCGGACAACCTTGGTGTCGTTGGCCTGCACGAATGTCAGCACATTGCCCGGCCCGACAGCGCGCGCAGGTTTGCTGACAGGTTGGCTGTCTACCCGCACCTTACCGCCAGTCACAACGCCAGCGGCCATGCTGCGCGATTTGAAGAACCGCGCATGCCACAGCCATTTATCCAGCCGGATTGTCGGGCGGGGATCCGTCAATCCTTTTTAAAGCCAGCCAAGGCCGCGGCAAAAGGATTGTCCGGGTCGATTTGCTTTTCACGCTTGGGCTTGGCCTGGTAGGTTTGCAGCTTGGTGCTTCCAGCTTGCGGTTTACCTTTGCCTTTCGGCTTGCCTTTGCCGCGGGGACGATTGTCACCTTGCGGGCGGGCCGGACGCGCAGCGCGACCACCCCATGTGAAGGTGTAAAAGACTTCTTGCTCGGTCGCTGCCTTTGTATCCGGCGCAGGAGGCGTATCGGCGGGCGTGTCTGAAGGAAGCTCCTGCGGAACATCTGCCGGTGTCTCGGCAGGTGGATCAACGGGCGTTTCCTGCGGCGCATCCGGCGGTGTTTCTACAGGTGGCGTGTCCGGTAGTTCCTGAGGTGCATCAGGTGGCGGCGTGTCGGGCACTTCGATCGGCGGCGTATCAGGCGTTTGGGGAGGTCTGGCCGCCTTGACCTTTTCACGTTCGCCTTTCTCGGCCTTGTAGCCAAGACCCGTCATCAAATCGGCGAATTGTTCCAGCGTCATGCCCGTGATCGACAGCATGTCAGGGTTGGCTTCAAATCCACCGCGGCTGTCTTTGTCGCGCAGCATGTCCGCAAGGCGTTCAAGCATATCAATACGAATGGCGCGCTCTCCGGCGGCGCGATACCCCGCCATTGCATAATATCCCGGAACGGCGTCCTTGGACGGCTGGACCGTGACCAGGCCGGGCGGCGGGCTTTCTGGAAATTCGCTCAGCCCTTTGCTCAATGACCAAAGCACCAGACGCAAACGCGTTGGCGCAGGCTTCAACAAAAGCGGCATGAAGATCGTGAATTGGCCAAAGCGGACACCGTGCTTGCGCAAAGCACCGCGCGCATCCTGATCAAGCGCTTTCACTTCGTCAGCGACTTCGCCGCGCGGGATGATGCCGAACCCTTCAGCCATACGGAACGCAAATCCCTTGGCAGCGCCGGTCAGCGTGTCATCGTTTTTCAGCGCAAGAAGCGGCTCGAACCCGGCGGCGATCTTGCGATCAATGAAGTGCTGCAAGCGGCGCTGCACCTTGGCCGCAACATCCGCACCGGCCTCTTCATCGACAAAGGCCTCAATGCCGGGCTTAAATGGATCGTCGCCTTTGACCAACTTGCCAACGGCCTGATCACCCCACATCAAGCCGCCTTGCTCGGTGAAATCAATTTCGGGATCGGGTGCATTGTAAAACCGATCAGCCAACAGATGGAACTGCGGGACCAACGCTTGTACGGAGGCCTGCCGCAGGGTCTTGGCC
>CBDTVH010000148.1:0-5828 GCA_965363665.1 uncultured Yoonia sp.
TCATGATGATGATTTTGTCGTAGCGCAGGTCTTCGACGTTGAATTTGGTGCCCATGCCGACGCCGAGTGCTTCGCAGAGGTCGTTGATTTCGGCGTTGGTGGTCAGCTTGGAGGACGCGGCCCCCAGCACATTGAGGATCTTGCCTTTCAGCGGCAACAGCGCCTGATTGACCCGGTTACGCGCACCTTTGCCAGAGCCACCCGCGCTGTCGCCCTCGACGATGAACAATTCGGTCCCGGCGCGGTCTTTTGATGTACAATCGGTCAGCTTGCCGGGCAGGCGCAGTTTCTTGGTGGCCGACTTGCGCGCGGTCTCTTTTTCCTGCCGGCGGCGCAGGCGTTCTTCGGCGCGCAGCACAAGGAAATCAAGGATCGCGCCTGCGGATTTCGTATCGTTCGCCAGCCAGTTGTCAAAGTGGTCACGCACAGCGCCTTCGGTCATTTTGGCGGCGGCTTCAGTGGACAAACGGTCTTTGGTTTGCCCCACGAAAGCGGGGTCGCTGATAAAGCAGGACACCAGCGCGCAGCCCCCTGACATCAGGTCGTCGCGCGTGATTTGGGCGGCTTTTTTATTGCTGGAAAGTTCGCCATAAGCCTTGATCCCCTTGAGGATCGCGGCCCAGAAGCCGCTGACGTGCGTACCCCCTTCGGGCGTGGGCACGGTGTTACAGTACGATTGCAGGAAACCGTCGCGCACGGGCGTCCAGTTGATCGCCCATTCGACCTTGCCGGGCTCTCCGAATTTTTCGTTGAAATCCACGGTGCCCGCGAAGGGTTTGTCGGCGTAGGTCGTGGCCGTGCCCAGCGTTTCCTTGAGGTAGTCGGACAGGCCGCCGGGGAAGTGAAAGGTGGCCTCTTTCGGGGTTTCGCCATCGTCAATTTCGGATTTCCAACGAATTTCGACACCGGAAAAAAGGTAGGCCTTGGAGCGGATGGATTTGAACAAGCGTGCAGGCTTGAACCGGTGTGCACCAAAGATTTCAGGGTCTGCGTGGAAGGTAAAGGTCGTGCCGCGCCGGTTGGGTGCAGTGCCGACTTTTTCGATCGGGCCAAGGGGGATGCCGCGTGAGAAGCGTTGTTCGTAGATTTCCTTGTTCCGGGCAACTTGCACAACCAGGCTGTCGGAGAGCGCGTTGACCACGGATGCGCCCACGCCGTGCAGACCGCCGGAGGTCTGATAGGCCTTGCCGCTGAATTTGCCGCCTGCGTGCAGGGTGCACAGGATCACTTCGAGGGCTGATTTGTCCGGGAATTTGGGGTGCGGGTCGATCGGGATACCGCGCCCGTTGTCCTTGATGGTGACGGAGTAGTCGGCGTGTAATTCGACCTCGATCCGGTTGGCGTGGCCTGCGACAGCCTCGTCCATGGAGTTGTCCAGCACTTCGGCCACAAGGTGATGCAGCGCGCGTTCATCCGTGCCGCCGATATACATGCCGGGGCGTTTGCGCACGGGCTCCAGCCCCTCAAGCACCTCTATGCTGTCGGCGTTATAGTCGTCGGGGCCTGTGTTGGACAAAAGATCGTTTGGCATGGGCTCGAACCTCATTCTTGTTGTCTCTTTTATGACAGAGCGTGCGGGGCGTGGAAAGGCTGCTATCGTGTGCATTTGTGGTCGGATGCGGGGGTGGGTCTGCAAAGTGGATGTGGTCATCTTGGGTGACAACGGGCGCGCGGGATTTCTGTCAGTCTGCCTTTCACAGGACGACATCACAGGAGGCTTCCACATGGAACCGCTACACATGAAATGCATCGCCGACCAATCCCGTTTGCAAATGCTGCGGACGGAGGATGACTTTTACTTGCGGCACAGTTGCGCATGGCTGCAAGGCATCAAGAGGGCCGGACAATTGACGCGAGGTATGATACGCCAAAGCTGGAAAGGCGCGCCAAGGCGCAAGGTTTTGAGGGCGAAAAAGGCATGAACAAACACACCCAGACACCGCAGGTCGAAGCTGCGATCATGCAGGTCATCGCGCATGAAACGCAGACCTTTGCCAATGGTGATTTCGAGGCATGGGCCGCCTGCTGGGTGCAGGACGCGCGGACCCGCGAGGTTTGCTTTTCCGCGACATTCGGTGTGACGGTGCTGGAGGGGTGGGACGCCATCGCGCGCTATATGCGCGAGGTCTTCGACAGCGGCGCGGTCTGCAAGATCGTGGACTTTCAGCGCGACAACGTGAACGTCACCGTTCATCAGGACCTCGCATGGGTGGTCTTTGACGGCCGGTGTTTTCAGGAAGATGGCCGGGTCGAAAGCACGTTCGAGACCCGCGTTCTGGAAAGGGCGGATGGCGTCTGGCGTATTCTTTATTCGTCATTCCTGCTGCGCGGGCATCAAAGGGAAGACGCGCACCGCCTGGCTGTCGATGCCAAGGGCATGGTTCTGTGCGCGCCAGAGGATGCCATGGCGGTTCTGAAGGCAAATCCCGCCTTGCAAATCTCGCATGGACGCCTGCGGGCGGCCAAGCCAGCCTGGGACAAGATGCTTCAGGCTGGTATCGCATGCGCAGCAGAGCAGCACAGGTATTTTCAGCAGTATCGCCATTCGGCCCAGAGTGGTCAGAACTTCAGGCTGCCGATCGTTTTGGGTGAAACCGACGCAGGCAGCGTCGCTTTCTGCACGCTCTTTGTCCGTGATGAAATGACGTTCGTGGAAATCCAGAGCGACGCAGACCTGCGTAAACGATTGAACATGGCCAAGGCGATTTATGGGCTGTCGGCGGGCCAGTTGTCATTGGCCGCGCGCATCGTGGCCGGAGACAACCTCGCCGAAGCCGCCGATCACCTTGGCATCAGCGTCAACACCGTCAGAACGCATCTGTCGCGCGTCTATGCAAAGACCGGGGTCAATTCACAGACTGCGCTGGTGCGCGTTCTTCTCAGCGTTGGGTGAGCGCGCGACGAAGGTCTACTCCCCCGCTTCTTTCGTTTCAAACCGCAACCCTGCGGCTGTCCGGTTGGGGAAACCCATCCAATAGGTATGTTCTTCGCTCTCGTTGCCGCTTTCATCTACGGACCAGACCCCATCGGTCGCGACCGGTGTCAGGTCGAAGTAGGCGGCCTTTCCGCTGTCGTCTTTCAAGTGCAGGTCCAGATATCCGGTGACGAAGTGCTGGCTGATATTGTTCATCCGTACATTGTTCCAGACCGCATCGGCGTAGTGATCGAAAGGGGCGTAGCCCAGCACGTCGGAGACTGCATAGCTTTCCACGGGGGGTGGCATGGGCGCGCCTGCGTTGTGGTTGGCTTGGGCGAACGTCAGCAGGTGGCGGGTGGTATTGCGCGTGTTGTCAAAGATGCCGCGCATAGCGGAATACTGCGATACGTCATCAATTTCGCCTGCGATCAACATCAGGGGTTTGTCGATGCCCGCCCAGCTTTCGGCGTCCCAGAACCCGGTGTTGTTGCCCCACGGTCCGAAGGCCACAATGGCTTTGACCCTGTCGTCCTTCAGCGCTGAATGGCTTTCGGTGCCCATCAGGTTGCGTTCAAGCAGACCCTGCGGCGCGCCCCATTCGTAGGTTGTGCTAAGAAGTGTCACGCCCGCGCCCGCGTAAATCAGCGCGCCATAACCGCCCATGGAATACCCGACGATTGCGACGTTGTCGTCCTGAATGATCCGGCCCAGATCGCCGTCCAATGCGGTCACACTGTCGATCACAAAGCGTTGGTCCCAAGGCCGATTGACCAGGGTCGAGCCAAAGGCCTTCTGGCTGTCATAGGTGCTGTCGGGGTGGTCAATGGATGCCACGACATAACCCTTTGAGGCAAGGTTTTCGGCCAGTGGCGACAGCAGGAAGCGGTTACCGGGGTATCCGTGCGAAATGATCACCAGCGGAAAGGTCTCGGCTGTGTCGGGCGTGGCATCGCGGGCGGCTTGGCCGGTCAGGGTGGCCTCGGTCACGCCATCGCGGATGAGTGCGGTGTAGGTGCCACCCGACACCGTGTCGTCTGTCGCGGGGTACCAGATTTCAACGGTGATTTTACGGTCATAGCGGGGTGGCTTACCGGTTTCGCGGGTATTCACCACGTCGATCTGATCGGGATTGGTGAAGGTCATCGTTGTCACCCCGATCTTGTGATCGCCATAGGCAGCCAAAGCCGGCGCGTCGGGCCGCACCAAATCAATGCGGTTTTCGGCCTGAACAGCGGTTGCGGCCAATAGGCCAAGGGCGGCGGTCATCGTGCGCATCGGGTGCTCCTGCGGTATTCCGTGTTTGGTGTGGCTAACGTATAGGTCAACTGCTGGAATGAATAGTCATTGCAGTCAACTCTGGGCTGATTAGTCTGGCAGGACAGGAGAAACAACATGCGGATTTTTTTTACTGGTGGCAGCGGCAAGGCTGGTAAACACGCGATCACGTATCTGCAAGAGCAGGGGCATACCATCGTCAACGCGGACCGGGTGCCTTCGGGGCTGGATGTGTCCGAGTTGCTGATTGATTTGTGTGATGCGGGCCAGGTGATCGGCGCAATGTCGCAGTTTGCCGATTTTCACGAACTGGAACCGGGAACGGGCGTGCCGAAATATGACGCGGTGGTGCATTTCGCCGCTGTGCCGCGCGTAATGATCGGCACCGATGGCGAATGCTTTCGCCAGAACACCCTGAGCACATACAACGTGATCGAAGCGGCCGTGAAGCTTGGTATCCCCAAGGTGATTTTCGCCAGTTCCGAGACGACCTATGCGGTGTGCTTTGCCGATGGCGAATTGAAGCCTGACTACGTGCCCATTGATGAAGACCACCCAACCGTGCCCCATGACAGCTATGCCATGTCAAAGGTCTGCAACGAGGCGACGGGCCGGTCGTTTCAGGCCCGTACGGGCATGGATATTTATGGGCTGCGCATCAACAATGTGATCGAGCCGCACGAATATGCCGAACAATTCCCGGCCTACATGGATGATCCCTCCCTGCGTCGCCGGAATATCTTTGCCTATATCGACGCGCGTGATCTGGGTCATATGGTGGATTGTTGTTTGCGCACCGATGGGCTGGGGTATGAGGTGTTCAACGTCGCCAATGACGATATGTCCGTCGGCATCACCAGCGATGAGGTCATCGCCCGGTTTTATGAAGGCGTACCCGTCAAACGCAAAATGCGCCCTGATGAGACGTTTTATGCAAACGACAAGGCCAAGCGGATGGTCGGTTTTGCGCCCAAACATTCATGGCGGGAAGTCTTGGACTGATGTTCCCCAGGTTTGATCTGGCAGCGTTTGCGGCCGCGCATCAAGATGCACGCCACGCCCTTGCGCGCATGCTGGATCATACCTGCCGGAACACCGGGTTTCTGGTGCTGGACGGGCATGGTGTGCCGCCCGAAGTGATCGCGGATGTGTGGCGCGCGGCAGAGGCGTTCTTTGCGCAGACCGCAGATGCCAAACAGCGGGTTGCACCGCCCTATCAGGGCTATCCCTACGGCTATTTGGGGCCGGACGCCGAGGCATTGGCCCGCTCAAAGGGTGAGGACACGCCGCCTGACCTCAAAGAGAGCTTCAACGGCGGGCCGTTGCTTGTGCCAGCGGATGCAAGCACGGCTGCGATGGAGTTCTGTTATCAGCCGACGCTTTGGCCGGAATTGCCGGGTTTTCGACCTGCATGGGAGGCGTATTATGCCGCGATGGAGGATCTTGCCGCCCGTGTGATGCGTGCCTTTGCGGCGGCTTTGGAATTGCCCGAAGATCACTTTGATCCCTATATTGCCAACCCGATTTCGGCACTGCGCGCCTTGCACTATCCCGCGACCGTTGATGCCCCTTTGGACAGGCAGCAGCGCGCAGGCGCACATACCGATTATGGATCGCTGACCATTCTGCTGCCGCA
>CBDTVH010000149.1:0-5802 GCA_965363665.1 uncultured Yoonia sp.
GGAGGCGCGCGAAATCCTCGCCGCGATGGAAGAGGCCAAGGCCAAGGGCGAAGGCGCCACGGTCTACAAAGGCCGCCTCGTCGATATCGCCTCGATCAAGCAGGCCGAGGTCATCGTGCGCCAATCCGAGATGATCGCAGGCTAGGCTTACTGCCCCGCAAGGGTCAGTCGCCCCGCCTCGAACGCTGTTCGGCAATCGCTGGCATCATGCATGATGTCATCGGACAAAAGTGGCGTCAGCGTCATGCCCGGCCCGGCAAAGCGCATATCATCGCATTCGCCATCATTGGACCATTCGCCATTGTCATCGCCAAAGTTAATGCGCCCTTTGGCATCGACCCCGACCAACGAAAGACGGCCCGCCGTAAAAGCAGTGCTGCAATCTGTGGCATCGCGCAGCACATCATCTGACAAAAGCGGGGTCGTGGTCATACCCGACCCTTCAAAGCGCGGGTCATCACATTCGCCGTCGTTCGCCCACTGGCCGGTGTCATTGCCAAAATTCACGCCCTTGATGATCAGGTCGGACGGTGCATCGCCGCGCAGGGTCAAACGCCCGGCTTCAAACGCGGTCCGGCAATCGGTAGCGTCAGCGCGAATATCCTCATCCAAAAGCGGCGTCGCGGTCATACCCGGCCCTTCGAACCGCATATCATCACATTCGCCATCGTTGGACCATGTGCTGCTATCATCACCAAAGTCGATGTTCTGTGCCAACGCGGGCGAGCTTAGGCCAAGGCCCACTGCCACGCTGATGCTGAGGATACGCATGGTTCTGTCCTATTCCTACAGTGTTCAGTTTCGATGTTCTGCGGAATAAAACACGCTGCAAATGGCAATAATGTGGCGACCCGCCGCCGTTGCACTTGTCCGCCCCATGCGCCATATATCTGTGAACGCATGCAAAAGGTCCGCAGCCATGACCCAATACCTCGACTTTGAAAAACCGCTCGCCGAGATTGAAGGCAAGGCCGAAGAATTGCGCGCGATGGCCCGCGAAAACCCTGAAATGGACGTCGCGAAAGAGGCATCAGCGTTGGATAAAAAAGCATCTGACCTGCTCAAATCGCTTTATGCTGATCTGACGCCCTGGCGGAAATGTCAGGTGGCGCGCCACCCCGAACGTCCGCATTGCAAAGACTACATTGATGCGCTGTTCACCGAATATACCCCACTGGCGGGCGACCGGAACTTTGCCGATGATCTGTCTGTCATGGGCGGTCTGGCGCGGCTTGATGGCACCCCGGTCATGGTCATTGGCCATGAAAAGGGCAATGACACCAAATCCCGCATTGAACGCAACTTCGGCATGGCGCGCCCCGAAGGCTATCGCAAGGCGATCCGCCTGATGGAACTGGCCAATCGCTTTGGCCTGCCCGTGATCACCCTGGTCGACACACCCGGCGCCTATCCCGGCAAAGGTGCCGAAGAACGCGGTCAGTCCGAGGCGATTGCCCGTTCCACCGAGAAATGTCTGGAGTTGAAAGTGCCCCTGATCAGCGTCGTGATCGGCGAAGGCGGGTCCGGCGGTGCGGTCGCATTCGCCTCTGCCAATCGGGTCGCGATGCTGGAACACTCGATCTATTCGGTCATCAGCCCCGAAGGCTGCGCCTCGATCCTGTGGAAAGACTCCGAAAAGATGCGCGAAGCCGCAGAAGCATTGCGCCTGACCCCCAAGGATTTGCACGAATTGGGCGTCTGTGACCGCATCATCCCCGAACCCCAGGGCGGCGCGCACCGTAACCGTGATACCGCGATCAAGGCTGTGGGCGAGGCGCTGGTCACAATGCTGAACGAGTTGCGCGATCTGTCGGGCGACAAGCTGCGCGCAGACCGGCGCAACAAATACCTTGCCCTCGGCTCCAAGGGGCTTGCGGCCTAGGTTTGCATATCATCAAGGGGCATTGGCAGCTTTTCCTGCTGACGGCGGCGGTGTTTGCGTTTTGGCAGACGACGGCCCTCATCCCTCTCAAAATCCTCATCGTGTTCTTTCACGAGGCATCGCACGCCATTGCAACCGTCCTGACCGGTGGTGAAGTGGTCAGCCTGTCGATATCGCCCGACCAGGGCGGTCTTGTTCTCAGCCGGGGCGGCAGCCGGTTCTGGACACTGAGCGCGGGCTATCTGGGGTCGCTTCTGATTGGCGTGGTTCTGGTGATCGCTGCGACAAAGACCAAACTGGACCGGCAGGTGATGGCGCTGACCGGCGTCATCATCCTGATCATCGCAGGTTTTTATGTGCGCGAGGCGTTTGCGCTTGGCTTCACTATCCTGACCGGCTTCCTCATGATCGCCGTTTCCGTCAAGTTGAATCGCAATATCAACGACATGATCCTGCGCATCATTGGCCTGACCAGCATGATCTACGTCCCCTTCGATATCTTCAGCGACACCATCGCGCGTTCGAACCTGCGATCAGACGCACACATGCTGGCTGAGGAGTTTGGCGGGACGACAATCATATGGGGTGGGCTGTGGTTGGTGATCAGTCTGGTGATTATCGGCTGGGCGCTGCGATACGTCCTGGGGCGCAGCAGCAATCTGACACTGCGCTGACTACCACATCGTCTTTTCGGCACGGCCGGCCCAATCGGCGTCATAGCCGGCGCCATCAAAACCTGCTTCCTGCTCGGCCAACAGCGCACCAATCGTTGGCAAATCGACGCTTTCGTCACCCGGCGCCCATATCCGCGCACGCATCAACGCCCGCGCACATTGGCTGTAAACTTCGGCAATCGTAATCAAGACAACGCTGCGGGGGCGACGGCCCTTCTGTTCAAACCGGCCCAGCAAATCAGGGTCCAGCGACACGACCGCTGCACCATTCACCCGGATCACATTGTGTGAGCCGGGGACCATGAACATCAGGCTGATACGCCCGTCGTTGACGATATTGCGCAGCGTATCAATCCGGTTATTTCCCCGCCAATCGGGCAAAAGCTGCGTCTTGGCATCCAGTTCCTGCACCACAGGGCCATCATCGCCACGCGGACTGCCATCGGTGCCATCCGCGCCGACAGTGGACACGACGCACAAACGCGACGCCATGATCCATTTGCGGTAAAGCGGCGTCAGTTGCGGGGCGACCTTGATCAATGAGGCTTTGCCGGGCGCGCCATAAAGCGCCTCAAGCGCTGCCACATCCTTGATGACGTGGTCAGCCATGAAACCCCGCCTCTTTGTTCAACCGGTCCGAGGCTGTTTCGATGTCATGCTCCAACCGCTGCATGAATTCATCAACCGGCAATCCCGGTTCGATCCGCGGCAGAAACTCGAACACTGCCGTACCCGGCTTGCGCATCACACCGCGCTTGGGCCAGAACACACCGACATTGGTGGCCACCGGCACAACCGGCTGGCCCAATTCGCGGTAAAGCGCGCCGGTGCCGATCTTGTACGGCGCCTTCACGCCGGGTGCGATCCGTGTGCCTTGGGGATAGATAATCAACTGCCCCGGACGCGCGCGACCGGATTGAACGTCCGCTACCATCTTCTTGATCGCCTGACCGCGTTTGCCGCGGTCAACAGGGATACAGCCGATCCGCAGACCGAACTGACCGATGATCGGCGCATATTTCAGGATCGACTTGAAAATGAATTTGCCCCGCGGCATCGCGCCGTAGATCATCAAGACATCAAGAAACGACTGGTGCTTGGGTGCGACCATTACCTCATCATGCGGTGGTTCACCCCGGATTTCGGATTTGAGGCCGATCATCCACCCCGCACTCCAGCGAATATAGCGACAATAGGCGTGACATCCTGCAACCGCGCCATCCGCCGAGATGATTGCAGCGGGGGTGTAGATGATCCCGATCACCAGCATCGCCAGATACATCTGCGCATTGAAGATCAGCGAGCGGACCCACTGGACGGCATCTTTCATGTCTGCTCCCTCAGTCTGCGAAACGCCGCAGCGCGGGTCGCAAAGAAGGCGACAATCGCAGCCAGAAGCGGGATCAGCAAGGGCCAGATCCACTCTGCCCCCGCAAACCCTACGCCCAACAACAGGCCGCCGGATGCGTCCCCTTGCGGCATCAGCAGCACCACCAGTATGCCAATGATGGTTCCGGCCACGGCACCCATGCCTGCGCGCAAGGTAAATCGGCGGACAAAGGCACGCGCGATATAGACGTCTTTCGCCCCCACCAGACGCAAAACACTGATGACCCTGACATTCGCCGCAAGCGACGCCTGCGCTGCCAATGTGATCATGGCGGCCACGGTGGCAGCGATCAGCAAAATGACGGTCCATCCGATCAACCGCACCCTGCCGGCGGCATCCAGAAGCGGTTCACGCCAAGCGGTGTGATCGTCCAAAATCGCGCCCGGCACCTGTGCCGTCAGGCGCGCGCGCAATCCATCGACGTCATAACCCTCACCATCGGCCACAATCTCGATCAACTGCGGCATCGGCA
This sequence comes from uncultured Yoonia sp., assembly GCA_965363665.1. Classification (GTDB taxonomy): domain Bacteria; phylum Pseudomonadota; class Alphaproteobacteria; order Rhodobacterales; family Rhodobacteraceae; genus Yoonia. Next base: position 4,419 of record CBDTVH010000149.1, read on the forward strand.
ACGCATCCAAAGGCAAGTCAGGACCAAACCAGGGTTCCAGCAACGCCTGCTGCTCATCCTGCGACAGCGCGCGCACGGAACTGACCCCCGGGGTGGTTTGCAGAACATCCAGCGCCGAAAGCAAAAGCGCATCCGCCGTGGCCGGATCAGCGGGCAGTCGCAGCGTGGCCGATTGCGCCAGTTCTTCGGCCCAAAGGTTGGCCACGCGGTTGGTGGTCAATGACACGGCCAGCGCGATGACGGCAAGAAACGCCATGACGGCGGCGACAAACATGGTCAGTTGCGCAGTCGTCCCTGTCGGGGGCACGGCACGATCGGCCTGTGGGTCACCGACGACCAGTTCCAGCAACGACTTCATAACTCGGCCCCAGCCTGCAAAAGCTGGCCATCCTTCAGACGCAGGATACGGGCACTCACATCAGATTTCGCGGCCCGGATCATCGCAAGATCATGGGTCGCGATCAGGATCGTCTTGCCCATCTTGTTCAACTCGATCAGCAGACTTAGCAAACGCAACGACATTTCCCAATCCACGTTGCCCGTTGGCTCGTCCGCGATGATCACATCCGGCGATACGATCACGGCCCGCGCCAATGCCGCACGCTGGCGTTCGCCGCCCGAAAGCTCTGGCGGTAGCTGGTTGGCCTGTTCACCCAAGCCCACCCAATTCAGCAACTCTTGCAGATTGCCCGCAGCCTCACCCGCCCGGCCGGAAACCGTCAGAGGCAGTGCGATATTCTCGGCGATGCTGAGGTGATCAAGGAACTGACAGTCCTGATGCACAACACCGATACGTCGGCGGGACATCGCCACAGCATCGCGGTCAAGCGCCGCTGCGTCCTCGCCGAAAATCCGCACTTTGCCCTTCATCGCCCGCAAATCAGCGTAGCAAAGCCGTAGCAAAGTCGTTTTACCCGTACCCGATGGCCCCGTCAGAAAATGAAACGAGCCAGGCGCAAGTGTCAGAGATAATTGGGAAAAAAGCGCATTACCCCTATACCCGTAAGACACATTATCAAGTTCAATCACGGCCGTTCCCCTGCGCTACACCGCTCTTCTGCCCAAATCTGCAACAGGTTTCAATGTCTGCGCAGGCCAGCTGCGCAAAACCTTTGCGTTTAGCGCAGCCATTGATAAATTGCAGCCGGTGATAACAAGAATTTTGCAGAACCACCGGGCAGAAGGATAATAAACATGAGGCTGATTTGCCCCAACTGCGACGCCCAATACGAAGTCGCTGATGATGCGATCCCGCCGGGCGGACGTGATGTGCAGTGCTCGAACTGCCAAGTGTCCTGGTTCCAAACTGAAAAGCCGACTATTCCGGGCCGCGACGCGGCCGAAGTGATCAGAAGCCGACCCGTACCGGGACCAGGGATAGTGC
>CBDTVH010000150.1:0-5783 GCA_965363665.1 uncultured Yoonia sp.
ATAAAGGCCCAAAACAGATTCTGCTTAATGGTCCGGACTGTTTTTCGAGAGAGATCGATTGCTTTGGGGGCGCCCCGCAGGTCACCACTCATCAGCGTGACTGGAGCAGCCGCGATAGCCACATCGGTACCGGTACCAATGGCGATACCCACATCAGCGGCGGCCAAGGCAGGGGCATCGTTGATCCCGTCACCGACGAAGGCAATCTTCTCACCTCTAGCGGCAAGATCACGAAGAGCGGCGACTTTTCCATCGGGCAGAACCTCTGCAATGACGGTGTCGATCCCCAGTTTGGCGGCAATCGCGTGGGCGGTCTTGGCGTTGTCGCCAGTAATCAGCGCGACCCGCAAGCCCATTTCATGCAAGGCCTCAATCGCAGCAGGTGTCGCTAGCTTGATCGGGTCGGAAATGCCGATCAATCCGGCAAGCTTTCCGTCTATCGCGGCATAGAACGGCGTTTGCCCCTCGGATGCGATCTGCGCCGAAAGCCCTGCGAACTCGTCTATCGCGATCCCTTCGCGCTGCATAAGCCGATCCGCTCCGACCAGCACAAGACGCCCCGCAACCGTCCCGCTCACACCGAAACCGGCCTCGGCGCTGAAACCTTCCGCGTCTTGCAGCGCATACCCCTGCGCTTGGGCGTTGCGCACAATCGCTTCGGCAATCGGGTGCTCTGACAAGGCCTCGACACTTGCCACCAGCCCGAGGACTTCTGCGGTATCCATGCCCTCGACCAGCGATACCGACGTGACCTCTGGCCGTCCTTGGGTCAATGTGCCGGTCTTGTCGAAGGCGACGATTTTTGCGGCCCGCAAAGCCTGCAAGGCGTCACCCTTGCGGAACAACACGCCAAGGTCAGCTGCCCGACCAGTGCCCACCATGATCGACGTCGGTGTCGCCAGACCCATGGCGCACGGACAGGCAACGATCAGGACAGAAACACCCGCCACCAGGGCAAAGCTCAACGCAGGGTCAGGGCCGAAGATCAGCCACGCAAGGACCGTCAGCGCCGCAAGCACCAGCACAATCGGCACGAACCAAAGCGTGATCTTGTTGACCAGGTCCTGTATCGGCAGCTTGGCCCCTTGCGCGTCCTCGACCATGCGGATGATCTGCGCCAGCATCGTATCAGCACCCACCTGCGTGACACGGAATGTGAATGCACCGGTTCCATTCACGGTCCCGCCCGTCACCATATCACCGCGGGTCTTTTCAACCGGCAGTGGTTCGCCCGTAATCATGCTTTCATCAACATAAGAGCTGCCTTCAATAAGCTCTCCATCAACGGCGATCTTTTCGCCGGGGCGCACGCGCAAGATGTCACCGACGACGATCTCCGCAATCGGCACCTCGACCGCCTTGCCATCGCGCATCAGGCTGGCGGTCTGCGGCTGAAGCCCGACCAGCCTGCGAATTGCTTCACCGGTCTTGCCCTTGGCGCGTGCCTCAAGGAACCGCCCCAGAAGGATCAGGGTAACAATCACGGCGGCGGCCTCAAAATAGACCGCGCGCGTTCCGGCAGGAAGCAGTGCAGGAAAGAACGTCGCCACGGTTGAAAAGGCCCATGCCGCACCCGTCCCTATCGCAACCAGCGCATTCATATCAGGGGCGCCTTTGAACAGCGCAGGCAAGCCTTGGGTGAAGAAAAGGCGCCCCGGCCAGGCAAGAACAAGGGTGACGACGATGAACTGAAAGACCCAACTGGTCTGCATGCCGATGTATTGATTTACCAGCTCATGAACGCCCGGCACGAAATGACTGCCCATTTCCAGCACAAAGACAGGTGCTGTCAGCACTGCTGCAATCGTCAATTGGCGGCGCAATGCAGCCATATGAGCGTCTTTTTTGTCCGTTTTGGCAACTGACGCATCCCGCAATCGCGCGGGATAGCCTGCATCAGTTGCCTTTTTTGCAAGGGCTTGAGGGCTAGTCGCACCGGCCACGTATTTGACCATGGCCGTTTCAGCCGCAAGGTTGACGGCAACTTCGGTGACACCCGGCACTGCCTCCAGTGCCTTTTCGACGCGACCGACACAGGACGCGCAACTCATGCCCTCAACGTCAAATGTGACCTGATCCATAGCAGCCGGATACCCCGCATTTTCCAATGCCTGCGTGATCGCAGCAGGGGTTGCAGGGCTTTGATAGGTCACATTTGCTGTTTCAGAGGCAAGGTTCACCGCCGCATCGGTTACCCCGTCGACATCGCGCAGTGCCTTTTCCGCTCGCGCGACGCAGGATCCGCAGGAAAGCTTGGTGATTTGAAGTGTAAAAGACGTCTGTGTCATGCGTGTACCACCTTTGGTTCACACGTCATATAGGGCTTCCATTGACTGGAAGGTCAAGGGCTGAGGCCGAATTATTCGGCGTCGCGGGCCGCTGCGACATACTTTTGCAGGTCGGACAGCGGGACAGCGCCGGGGACCAGCGCATCGCCGATCACGAAGGCAGGCGTGCCTGTAAAGCCAAGGCCCTGCGCAAGCTGTTGTGACGCGATGATATGGCTCGTCACCTCATCACTTTGCATATCTGCCACCAACTGATCCACATCCAGACCCACCGAACGCGCCAGCGCCAGAACCGAGGCTTCCTCGGCGCGGCCACGCAGTTCCATCAGCCCCCAGTGCATTTCTTCGTACTTGCCTTGCGCACGGGCAGCCAACGCAGCGCGTGCCGCAAACACAGAGCCTTCGCCAAGGATGGGCCATTCGCGGTAAACCACGCGCACGTCCCCGTCAGCGTCCAACAATGCTTTCACGTCAGCAGCGGCGCGTTTGCAGTAAGGGCAGTTATAGTCGAAGAATTCGACGACGACCGCGTCGCCGTCAGCATTGCCGACGACCGGCGCGTTCGGATCAGTCTCAAGAAAATCACGCTGACGCGACAGAACCTCTGACTGGGCGGCGGCCTGCGCCTCGTTGCGCTGATCTTCAAGGATTGCGATGGCTTCCATGATGATCTGCGGATTCTCCAGTATCGCCTCAAGCGCAAGCTGCTTGATGTCATCCTCGGACATGGTCTGCGCTGCGGCTCCGAAAGGAAGCAGGGTTATCAGGGCGGCGGCGAGGAGTTCGCGCATATCTTGTCCAATCCATCGGGTAGGCATTCGTTCTGTGCATTCAAACATTTCGGATCGGCGATGACCACACACATCTGCGTAATATCCGCGACCCAAGGACGCGGGTCTGGTGAATGCCGCAATGGCAGGCATGTATTTCGCCTGCGCCGCTTGCCCCCTTGCCAAGCTTTCGATTAGGTGCAGCCCATGGAACAACAGCTGCCCTACAAGAAGTCACGGCGCTCGCTGATGACAACCAGTTTCAAAGGCGTGGCGGTCTTTGTCATGGTTCTTTGCGTGGTGCCATATCTGGGCGTCATGGCGGCGGCACTTTCCGGTTCGTTCGATACGCTCAGCCTGCTCGCGGACACAGTTCTGGCCCGCTACACGGTGACCACGCTGATCCTTGTCACGCTTGTCATGACCGGAAGCGCGATCATCGGGGCAGGTGCGGCCTGGCTTGTCACGATGACCGATTTCCCCGGACGCCGCTGGATGGAAATCGCCCTGGCACTGCCCCTCGCTTTTCCGGCCTATGTGCTGGCTTATGGCTATACCCATGTGCTCGATCACCCCGGGATCGTCCAGACCCTGCTGCGCGATCTGTTTGGCTGGGGACCGCGCGATTACTGGTTCCCGGAAATCAGATCACTGGGCGGCGCGGCACTGATGTTGACATTGGTGCTTTATCCTTATGTCTACCTGCTTGCCCGTGCCGCGTTCTCGGCGCAGGGGGCCAGCACATTTCTGGCCGCCCGCGTCCTGGGCCGCTCACCCTTTGCGGCGTTCATGCATGTGTCGCTGCCCATGGCGCGGCCCGCGATTGCATCAGGTGTCATGCTGGTCGCAATGGAGACGATCGCCGATTTCGGGACGGTGGCCTATTTTGGTGTGCAGACCTTCGCGGTTGGTATCTACACAAGCTGGTTCGCACTGGCAGACCGCGCAGCGGCTGCACAACTGGCGCTTGGGCTGCTGAGCTTTGCGCTTTTGCTGGTGATGCTTGAAAGGTTCAGCCGGGGAAATGCAAAATACACCAGCGGGCGACGAAATGCGCCCATGCAGCGGCTGACGCTTTCAACAGGGCAAAAGACAGCCGCCGTGATCTTTTGCCTGACGCCGGTTTTGCTGGGTGTCGTCCTTCCGGTGATCGCGCTAAGCGTTATGGCGCTTGGCTCAGAACAGGATCTTCTCAGCCCGCGCTACCTTGGATTTATTCGTAACTCTTTGACACTGGCCAGCATTGCCGCCGTGCTGACCGTGCTTGCCGCCTTGATCCTTGGCACGTTGCACCGTGTCAGTAACAGCCGGCTGACCGGCACATCGCTATACCTCGCGCGGATCGGATATGCGGTGCCCGGTGGTGTGATCGCGGTGGGCCTTTTGGTGCCTTTCGCGGCGTTTGACAACGCGCTGGATGCCTGGATGCGGGCAACCTTTGATATTTCGACAGGGCTTTTGTTCACCGGATCAATCTGGCTTTTGATCTCGGCTTATCTGATCCGCTTTCTGGCGGCGGCGATTGGCGCGTATGAAGGGGGGATCGCATCGGTGGCGCCCAACATGGACGCGGCGGCGCGGACGCTGGGGCAGGACATGCCGGGCCTTGTGCGACGCGTGCATATGCCCCTGCTACGTACCAGCCTTTTAACCGCCGGGCTGATCGTCTTTGTGGATGTGATGAAGGAACTGCCTGCCACCTTGATCATGCGGCCGTTCAACTATGACACGCTTGCGGTACAGGCCTACAGGCTGGCGTCGGACGAGCGGCTTGAAGGGGCGGCGGTCCCTAGCCTTGTGATCGCGGCGATCGGATTGATCCCTGTTATCCTATTATGTCGGCGGATCGGGACAGGGCGGGCGTGAATGAAAGAAGGGGCGCCATTCGCATGGCACCCCTCGCGTTCGTCTTTAGGGAAGACTTACTCCCAGCCAACCTGATTGAAGATCTGCTGCGCAACAGGCAAGTTCTGTGCGACGGCGCTCAGATCAACCGCGTCAGGGCGGAAGAGGCCCATGGCCGCGACCGATGGCGACAGGCCCACACCTGCAACGGCTGGGTATTCGTCATTGCCTGCGCTGAAGTATTCCTGCGCCTGATCTGACGCCAGATACTCCATGAACTTGATCGCATTATCGCGGTTCGGGGCGTTTGCCGCGACACCGCCGCCGGACAGGTTCATATGCGCACCTTCGGCATTCTGTGCGGGGAAGATCCAGCCGATGTTTTCCAGCGCTTCTGCATCAAGACCATCGACCTCTTTGCGCAAGGCACGGGCAAAGTAGTACGTGTTCGAGATCGCGATATCACACTCGCCCGAAACGATGCCGCGCAGCTGGTCGGTATCACCGCCCTGCGGATCACGCGCAAAGTTGTTCACGAAACCCTGTGCCCATTCTGTCGCCGCTTCTTCGCCGTGGTTCTCGATCACGGCAGACAGCAAGGTCTGGGAATAGACATTGGTGGACGACCGGTGGCAGACCATGCCTTCGTAAGCCGGATCAGCAAGCGAGAGGTAATCCATTGGTGGATTTTCAACCTCGGTCTTGTCATAAAAGATGATCCGGGCGCGTTGGCTGAAGCCGAACCACTGGTTGTCTGCATCTTGCAAACTGGCCGGTATGCGCGCCTCCAGCACATCGCTGTCGATTGATTGCAGAACGCCCGCTTGCTTGGCACGCTCAAGCCGGGAGGTGTCCACAGTCAGCAGAACATCGGCGGGCG
>CBDTVH010000151.1:0-5775 GCA_965363665.1 uncultured Yoonia sp.
GGTCCGGGAGCGGGGTCCAAGGCCAAAAAGGCCGCCGATCTGGGCATTGAGACCATGGACGAAGACACCTGGCTTGCACTGATCGGCGACCCATGAGCGGGCGACCCGAGATTTTGTTTCCGCTTTTTGGGGCGTTGACCAAGCTGGAGGGGATCGGTCCCAAATCCGCGCAGATTCTGGAAGGTGTCGGGGTTGTCAAACCGCTTGATGTCCTGATGACGCTGCCGCTCTCAGGTGTGGATAGGCACCGGCGTGCGAGCATCAGAGAGGTCGTTCCACCAAGTGTCGCAACCGTAGAGGTGACGGTCGGTGAACATCACCCGCCCCGCACGCGCGGGCGTCCCTACCGCGTGCATGTCGAGGATGCGGAAACGTCGTTTCAACTGGTGTTCTTTCATGCGCGCGGCGATTACCTGCAAAAGCTGCTTCCAACCGGCCAAAAGCGTCTTGTCTCTGGCAAGGTCGAGATCTTTGATGGGATCGCGCAGATCGTGCATCCCGATCACGTGCTGCCAATGGCCGAAGCGGATGACATTCCCGCGTTTGAACCGGTCTATCCCCTTCATGCCGGCATCACCCAAAAGGCAATGTGGAAGGCGACACGCTCGGCTTTGGGCCTAATGCCTGTCTTGCCTGAATGGATTGATCCGGCATTGAAGACGCGAGAAAAATGGCCCGATTGGGCCGAAGCGATGCGCATCGTCCACAGCCCGCAGGCGACATCGGACTTGTCCCCACATGCACCCGCGCGCGAAAGGTTGGCCTATGATGAACTGCTGGCCCATCAACTGACGTTGGCTCTGGCAAGGGCCGCAAAACGCAAAGCCAAGGGGGTTGCATCAAAAGCCACCGGCGCTCTTTCAGGCAAGGTTCTGGATTCTTTGCCCTATAAGCCGACGGGCGCGCAGCAACGGGCATTTGCCGAAATTGCCGCGGATCTTGCCACACCGTTGCGTATGAACCGGTTGCTTCAGGGTGATGTCGGATCAGGCAAGACGCTGGTGGCGTTGATGGCATTGCTTGATGTGGTCGAAGCCGGCGGGCAGGGCGTGATGATGGCCCCGACCGAGATTTTGGCGCGGCAACATCTTGATGGCTTGCGCCCCTTGGCCGAAAGCGCGGGCGTCGTTCTGGATATCCTGACGGGCCGTGACAAGGGCGCGGGACGTGCCGCGAAACTCAAGGCATTGGCGGACGGTACCATCAACATTCTGGTCGGCACGCATGCCGTTTTTCAAAAGGATATCGCATTCAAGGACTTGCGCCTTGCCATCATCGACGAACAGCACCGGTTCGGCGTTTCCCAGCGCATGGAACTTGGGTCCAAGGGCCAGGCTGTCGATGTTCTGGTGATGACAGCCACGCCCATTCCACGTTCGTTGGCACTGGCGCAGTACGGCGATATGGATGTTTCGGTTCTTGACGAAAAACCGCCCGGACGAACGCCGGTCCAGACGGCGCTGGTGTCGTCTGCGCGCATGGATGAGGTTGTGGCCAAACTGCGGCATGCGGTGGCCGAAGGCCGGCAGGCCTATTGGGTTTGCCCTTTGGTCGAGGAAAGCGAAATAGTGGATATGACCGCCGCCGAAGAGCGGTTCAAACAGTTGCGTGCTGCCTTGGGTGAGGGCCTTGTGGGGTTGGTTCATGGCCAGATGCCGCCCGCCGAAAAAGACGCGGCCATGGCGCGGTTTGTCGCGGGCGAGACCAAGGTTCTGGTCGCGACCACGGTGATCGAGGTGGGTGTAAATGTGCCCAATGCCTCGATCATGATGATCGAACATGCAGATCGTTTTGGTCTGGCGCAGTTGCACCAATTGCGGGGCAGGGTGGGGCGCGGCGCTGCGGCGTCATCATGCCTGCTGATCTATCAACCCCCGCTGAGCGAAAGCGGACGACGGCGGTTGGAGATCTTGCGCGAGACAGAGGATGGTTTCCGCATCTCGGAAGAAGACCTTGCCATGCGCGGCGCGGGCGACGTCATCGGCACCGCCCAATCAGGCATCCCACGCTTTCGCATCGCTGATCTGGAACGGCAGGCCGGGCAGATGGCAGTCGCCCAATCCGACGCCCGTGCGCTGTTGAACGATGATCCAAAGCTGGAAACAGAGCGCGGCAAGGCTGCCAGAACACTGCTTTGGCTGATGGAGCAGGATAAAGCGATCCGTTTGATATCAGTGGGTTAGCATTACAACTCACAAAATGTTCTCAAATGTTCCACAAAAGTTCTTTACATAGCGTTAACGATATGAGAACAAAGCAGCAACAGAACATTAAGGGAACACGACCATGGCAGAAGAGATCAAATCCGTAATCGCACGTTCACGCGACACGATTATCGCCGATGCCTTGGGTGTGGCTGCCTTGATGGTCATGCTTATTGTCGGATTGGCCTTGCCCGGGCTGATCTGACCTGCCGAACGATCCCGGCCCGGTCCATCACATTGCCCTGTCCCAAGAATGCAATGATTGATGACCTGCCTGTCTGACGTCCCGAGCGGGGGTTTTGCCTCTCCCCAAGGAACACTGGACCGGGCCATGATCGTTTTAAACCTGCCGCCGCCATCTTCCCGGATGCGCGGCGGTTTTTTTATGCGCTGGCGTGTTGGGTTTGCAGGGCGTCAAGCGTCGCATCAAAGGCCAGCATGATCGACGCATGACGGTTTTTGTAATCCTTGGCAGGCTGCAACACTTCCAGATCGGCAAATGGGGCGCCCGGCACAGGGCCATCCGATTTCAACATCGCGTAAAGCGCATCGCGCCCGGCCTGCACCTGATCCACCGTCAACCCAACGATATTGGCGCCCACAACGGCCGCTGCCGCTTGCCCCAATGCGCAGGCTTTGACGTCCTGACCATAATCGGTGATCACGCCATCAGTCACATCAACGTCCACCGTCACGGTCGACCCGCACAGCGGCGCGCGTTTCTTGGCCGTCGCTGTGGGGTGGTCCAGCCGTGTCGTGCGCGGCATATCAGCGGCAAGCGCCAGAATGCGCCCGGAATAGAGTTTGATCAGATCGTTTTCCGCTGACATCACGTTGCCCTTTTGCTTACGCCTATTTAGATAGTGCCGACCGCCCCGCTTGCAAAGGTTTTTGACATGCCCTTCGACCCCGCAACACTCAGGTATAATGACGCAGGTCTGATCCCGGCAATTGCACAGGACGCCCAGACGGGCGATGTGCTGATGATGGCATGGATGAATGCCGATGCAGTGGCGCAAACGCTGGACACTGGCCGCGTCACCTATTGGTCGCGATCCCGGCAAGAGTTCTGGGTGAAAGGTGCGACCAGCGGGAACACGCAAGAGCTTGTCGCTTTCCGCGTCGATTGCGACCGCGACTGCCTTCTGGTGCTGGTCAATCAGTCCGGTCCAGCCTGCCACACTGGGCGGCGCACCTGTTTTTACACTGAAGTGCAGGGCGGTAACGAAACCGAGATTGCGGCCCCCATGGCCAACGGCTAGTCCACAAATCCAACCATAGCTTTGATGTCTTCGGGGGTGGCCCCCTCATTGCGATACTTTGCGATCGCCTTGGATTTGTCTATTTTTGCCAACCGCCTACCGCTTTTATCCGTGATCAGGGAATGATGATGATAAAGCGGCGTCGGGTATCCCAACACCCGTTGCAGCACGACATGCAAAGGCGTCAGGTCGCGCAGATCGGCGCCGCGCACAACATGGGTGATGCCTTGCAACGCATCGTCATGCACGCACGCCAGATGATAGGCCGGATCGCCTGTGTCTTTGCGCCTCAGGATCGGGTCACCGATGGTGTCGATAAGCAGCGCGCTGGTCACCTGCACATCACACACGTGACCCGTTCCAGTTTCACGGTAAGTCAGGGGGGGCGCAACAAGCCGCAAGGCGTTGGAGATATTCAGCCTTATGCCATCGCCGGGCCTTGCATCAGCCATCCGCCGATGACGGCAGGTCCCGGGGTAGACCATCCCATCAGCCCCCGGCATGGCACCGGCGTCAAGAATAACGCGACGTGAGCATTCGCACGGATAGATCAGGTCGTTTCGCGCCAGTTCAGCCAAAACCTGATCATAGTCGGCATAATGATCGGACTGCCGACGCACCGGTTCCGGCCGTGTCAAACCCAGCCAGGCCAGGTCCTCATAGATCCCTTGTTCAAAGGCGGGTCGAACACGTGTGCTGTCCGTATCCTCGATCCGCAACAGGGCCGTTCCGCCCAGATCGCGCGCAACTTTCCAGACAGTCAGCGCCGAAAATGCATGCCCCAGATGCAGTGGGCCCGTGGGGGAAGGTGCAAAGCGCGTGATCACAGGCGGCGCAAAATGATCACGTCGGACCCCATGCCGACGTCATCCAGATGGGGCCCGTGTTCGCGGAAAACCACCTCGACGCGGCCTTGCGCAACCTCTTGCTCAAGCGCGTCGGTATAGGTCTGGTCATCCAATGTCGGATCGTTGAATGACAGCGCCAGCAATCCACCCGAACCCAGCTTCGCGACAAGAGGTGCAAGGGTTTCTGGCGGTGCGGCCCCCAGGCTGACAACGCCGACAGCGACAATGACATCATACGCACCGTCTGCAAAACCCATATCATCAGGGCTGCTAAGCCATGTTTTGCGGTAAATACCCCGCGCCGCAGCTTTTTCGAGCATCTGCGGCGTCACGTCGGTGCCGTCAATGCGATCAAACCCGACACGCCGCAGGGCCGCGCCACCAATGCCCGTGCCACATCCAAAATCCAGAACATCGACGTCGGTCGGAGAGTGCGCCGCCAAAGCCGTCGCAAGACGCGCGGGTGTGCGGTACCCGCGGGCTTCGACGTCTGCATCATAATTGTCGGCCCAATCGGCGTAGACGGCGATCGTCTCGGCCACGGGGCGGCGGGTCCAAAGGGACGGTTGCAGAACTTCTTTTTTCTTCGTCATGCCGCCAGTCTAGAAGCAGCGGTCAGGCGGCGTCCAGTGCGGCTTGCCCCAGCCACCCCTGCCAATCGGCTTTGGCGCGGTCAGTGTAGGCCTTGTAGCGGTCTTTGCGGTTGCGCCGTCCACCTTTCACACCTTCAAGCGGCGGGAACAGACCGAAATTGACGTTCATCGGCTGAAAGGTCTTCGCCTCGGCACCGCCGGTAATATGCGTAACTAGCGCGCCCATTCCGGTTGTGTTCGGGACAGGGGCAAGTGTCTGGCCGGTCATTTCGGCGACAGCCATGCGCCCCGCCAACAACCCCATGGCAGCGCTTTCAACATATCCTTCTACGCCCGTTATCTGACCCGCAAAGCGAATGTTTGGGCGGCTTCGCAGGCGCATCTGCGCGTCAAGAAGCGTGGGTGAGTTGATGAATGTGTTGCGGTGGATGCCGCCAAGACGGGCAAACTCTGCATCTTCCAGTCCGGGTATTGTTTTAAAAACAGCCTTTTGCGCGCCGTACTTCATCTTGGTCTGAAAGCCCACGATGTTGTATAGCGTGCCCAATGCATTGTCCCGCCGCAGCTGCACAACGGCATAAGGCTTGTTCGTGGGCTCGTTGGCATTGGTCAGGCCCACTGGTTTCATAGGCCCAAAGCGCAATGTCTCGCGACCGCGTTCCGCCATAACTTCGATCGGCAAGCATCCATCAAAATAACCTGCCGTTTCGCCCTCTTTGAATTCGGTTTTCTCGGCCGCCAAAAGCGCGTCGATAAACGCTTCGTATTGGTCTTTGGTCATCGGGCAATTCAGATAGGCCGTGCGCTCTTCTGCGGTCTCGCCCTTGTCATAGCGCGACTGCATCCAGGCGACATCCATGTTAATGCT
>CBDTVH010000152.1:0-5767 GCA_965363665.1 uncultured Yoonia sp.
CGGCGGGCAAGTTTGACATTCGCTTTCAGCGCCTTGGTCTTGCCACCGTCAGGCACCGCCAGATAGACGTGATCAGTGGTCAAAAGCCGCTCGACCCCCTGATGAAACAAGGCAAGCGAAAAGCCGAGTTTCAGTTCAACAACAACCAGATCATCGCCGCGGCGGCCCACCACATCGGCGGCACCGACCTCGCCCTTCACCTCATAGCCTTGGCTTTGCAGGTAGGCTTTGATGGGCGGGTAAAGATCGGCCTCGCGTGGCATCAGGTCTCCTTTTTGGGGCAGCCAAATGGAAAAACCATGCAATGACAAGCCCCGCCGCGGGTGGCGGCGGGGCCCGGTCTTATCTGCCGCCCAAACGTCCGGGAAACTTCGGCGGCCTGCGATCAAACCGCTTGTCGCGGCTGATACCCTGCGGCACGCGCGGCGGCGCACCCTTGGGGTCGGGCCGCACGGTGCGGCGGTTCTTGGGTGCGGGCACAGGGTTGAGACCCGGCTTGCGGGGTTTTGGTGTTTTACGGGGCATAATATGCACCTTTCATCTGAAAATCATCATGCGGCCAAACAGGCCCGAGCGGTGCGCCAAAGCGGCGTTACAGCGTCATGTCCATTGTCAGGGTGCTCCTTCAGGTCGGAATGCGTCAGGTCAATGCGGGGCGGTCTAAGCGTGCTTGTCCATTGTCAGCGTCCTCCTGTTGGGTAGTGCTATCATACATCTTCGCTCATCCTCGGTCAAACCAACAGGGTGGGGTGACACTGTGAACGCACGCTTCTATATACGGGCCAACCTTTGATCCGATTGAAAGTGATGCTTATGACAACGCGCATATTTGGCCACAAATCCCCCGACACCGACAGCACCGGTTCCCCCCTGATCTGGGAATGGTTCCTGAACCACACCGGAATCGCGGCGAAAGCCGCACTGCTGGGTGAACCCAACACAGAGGCCGCATTCGTGGCAAAACGCTGGGGCTTTGATCTGCCCGAGATCATTGCGGACGTGGAAGACGGCCAATCCTGCGTGATCGTGGACACCAACAACCCGGCTGAATTGCCCGCCAACATCAACAACGCCGACGTGCTGGCGATCATCGACCACCACCTGCTGGCTGGCGGCTTGGAAACCAAAAAGCCGATCAATATCACGATCCGCCCGCTCGCCTGCACGGCCACGATCATGCATCAGATGATGGGCGAACACGCCGCGGAAATGCCTGAGGGGATCAAGGGGCTGATGCTGTCCTGTATCCTGTCCGACACCCTTGCCTTCCGCTCACCAACGACGACCGAGATGGACAAGGACCTGGCCGAGGCGCTGGCCAAGGATCTTGGCGTCGATATCGAAGCCTATGCCGGTGAAATGTTTGAAGCGAAGTCCGATGTGTCTGCGTTCTCTGACGCGGAGCTTTTGCGCATGGACAGCAAGGAATATGAGGTCGATGGCAAGAAATTCCGCATCTCCGTGCTGGAAACCACCGCACCGCAGATCGTGCTGGACCGCAAGGCATCACTGATGAAAACGATGCCGACGGTCGCCAAGGAAGATAAGGTCAACGAAGTCCTGCTCTTTGTCGTCGATATCATCAAGGAAGAAGCCACGATGCTGATCCCGAATGATACGGTCAAAACAGTTGCCGAGAAATCCTTCGACGTGACCGTAGACGGCGACAGCGTGGTTCTGCCCGGCGTGATGAGCCGGAAAAAGCAGATCATCCCGGCGCTCAAGGTCTGATCCTACGCAACCCCGGGCCTGACCCGGGGCCTTTGTTCAGCCGTACGTCTGTACGTACAGCATCTGTACAGCTTCTGTACGCACTCCATACCGTTCATAAAGGTTAACATATGACCCAGATTATCGCCCAATTCGCCGACATCTCGGGTCAGTATGACGCCGCTTTCGTGGACCTTTGGGGGTGCATGCACAACGGCATCAAGGCCCTGCCCGATGCTGTGGCGGCGATGCAGAAATACCGTGCGGCTGGTGGCGTTGTCGTGCTTGTCACCAACTCCCCCCGTCCGTGGGACAGCGTTGCGCGGCAGATCAATGACCTGGGCGTGCCGGATGATGCCTGGGATGCGATCGCGACCTCTGGCGACAGCGCGCGGGCGGCGATGTTTCGCGGGATCGTCGGTAAGAAAATCTGGTTCATGGGGGAAAGCCCACGGGACGATGATTTCTTCAAGCCATTGAAAATCATTGATGATCCGGTCAATATTCAAAAAGTACCGCTGGACGAGGCCGAAGGCATCGTCTGCTGCGGTCCCTTTGATCCGCTGGCTGATCCAGATGTGAACCGCCCCGAATTTCTTTACGCGAAAACCAAGGGGCTGAAACTGCTCTGCGCCAATCCCGATATCATCGTGGACCGGGGCGAGGTACGCGAATGGTGTGCCGGGGCACTGGCCGCGCTTTATACTGAAATGGGCGGCGAAAGCCTTTATTTCGGCAAACCGCATCCGCCGATCTATGACCTCGCGCGCCGCAGGCTCGCGGCATTAACCAATGCGCCATCTGATCCGCGTATCATTGCCATCGGTGATGGCATCGGCACCGATATTCTGGGCGGCATGCAGGAAGACCTCGACACGCTGTTCATCTCGGGCGGTTTGGCCGCGCAGGAAACCAAGACTGACCGCGACCCTGATCCTGACGCGCTGACCGCCTATCTGCAAGCCGAACAGATGAGCGCGACCTACACCATCGGGCAATTGCGCTAGAGGAATCACTTGATTTTTCTGCGTTCGCAAAGTAATAAAATTTCAATATCGACGTGATGCTGGAATTTTTGTTACTTTATGGAGCCTGAAATGTTGGATAACGCACCCCGCGGGACGATCTGCATCGAAGATATCGAAATCGGCATGGTCCGGTCGCTCCGCAAGGTGATCACCGACCGCGATATTGAGATGTTTGCAGAGGTTTCGACCGACCGGAACCCGGTGCATCTGGATGAGGATTACGCGCAGGACACCATTTTTGGCGGACGCATCGCGCATGGCATGCTGACCGCCGGTCTGGTCAGTGCCGTCATCGGCGAACAACTGCCCGGACATGGTACGGTTTATCTGGGTCAGAACCTGAAATTCCTGGCCCCCGTCCGCCCCGGCGACATGGTTCTGGCAGAGGTTGAGGTGACCGAGATTGATCATTCCAGGCGTCGTGTCACGATGAACACGCGGTGCATTGTGAACGACAAGAAGGTGCTGGTCGGCGATGCCACGGTGCTGGCCCCATCGCGGAAATTCGACTGACGCTGATCAAGCCTGACGGCTTTGTGCGCTAAGAGGCCCGCAAAGGCTGGCAAGCGACGCTTGCACGCCTTTGCGCCGTCCGTTACCCAAAGCCATGCGCATCATTCGTGACACCGTTTTTATTGACCCGACCGACCGTGGCGCTGCTGCGGCAATTGGCAACTTCGATGGCGTGCATATCGGCCATCAAGCCGTCATCGACCTGACGCGCAAGGCCGCCAAAGACGCCCACGCCCCGTTGGGAATCATGACGTTCGAACCGCACCCGCGCAGCTATTTTTCCCGCGATCCCAAGCCCTTCCGCCTGATGAATGCCGAAGCGCGCGCCAACCGACTGGCGAAACTGGGTGTGGAAAAGCTGTATGAGGTGCCGTTCAACGCCGCCCTCGCGGGCCTGAGCCCACGTGACTTTGCGCAGACCATCATTGCCGATCAGCTGGGTCTGAAACACGTCGTCGTGGGGGCTGATTTCTGCTTTGGCAAAGACCGCGCCGGGACGGTCGAAGACCTGCAAACCTTTGGTGCTGAGATGGGCTTTGGCGTCACTATTGCCCCCATCGTCGCGATTGATACCGCCAATGTGTCGTCCACCGCGATCCGTCAGGCGCTGACTGACGGCAAGCCGCGTGACGCCGCCGCGATGCTGGGTCACTGGCACAGGATCGAAGGCGAGGTCATTCGGGGTGACCAGCGCGGGCGCGATCTGGGGTATCCGACCGCCAATATGTCGATCACCGGCCTGCATCCGCCCAAATTTGGCGTCTATGCCGTGAAAGTCGATGTGTTGGACGGGCCGCACAAAGGTGCCTACGATGGGGCGGCCTCAATCGGGGTGCGCCCGATGTTTGGCGAAAACACTGCCAATTGCGAGACGTTTATCTTTGATTTCAAAGGCGACCTTTACGGCGCCACACTGTCGGTCGCGCTGGTTGATTTCCTGCGGCCAGAATTGAAGTTCGACAGTCTTGAGGCGCTGATCACGCAGATGGATGCCGATTGCGCCAAGGCCCGGAAGATCCTTGCCGATGTCCGCTGAAATCCCCCGCAATGGTTTGACCCCGCGGTTCTGGGAAACCAAACCGATGTCAAAGCTGAACAAGCAGGAATGGGAAGCATTGTGCGATGGCTGCGGGAAATGCTGCCTGAACAAGCTGGAAGATGACGATGGCACGGTTGCCCTGACCCGCATCGCCTGCCGGTTGCTGGATGGCGAAAGCTGTTTGTGCAGCAACTATGCCAAACGCCACAACTATGTTCCCGAATGCATCGTGCTGACGCCCAAGACGATCAAGGACAACCTTTATTGGCTGCCGATGACCTGCGGCTACCGCCTGGTCTACGAAGGCCGCCCGCTTTATGACTGGCACCCCCTGATCTCGGGCGATCCTGCGTCCGTGCATGAGGCGGGCGTGTCCGTCAAAGGCATGACAATCCCGGAATTCCAGGTCGATGAAGATGACTGGGACGACCATATCATCGAGGAGCCTTATTAGATGTATTTCGCCTCAGACAACGCAGGCCCCGCCCATCCAAAGGTGATGGAGGCGATGGTGGCCGCCAATGACGGCTATGCCATGGGCTATGGTGCTGATCCGATCATGGACGAGGTGCGCGCGCAGGTGCGCGAGATATTCGAGGCACCGGAGGCGGCTGTTTATCTGGTGATCAACGGCACCGCCGCCAACTCTGTGTTGCTGTCTGCCATGACAAAACCATGGGAGACGATCTTTTGCACCGAATGTGCGCATATCCATGAAGACGAGTGTAATGCGCCAGAGTTTTATACCGGCGCGAAGCTGACGTTGGTGCCGACCGCAAACGGTAAGATGACACCGGATCATCTGCGCCAGAAAATCCTGGGCGAGCAAAATCGCGGTGTGCATGGCCCCCAACGCGGCCCGCTGTCGATCACGCAGGTGACTGAAAAGGGCACGATCTACACCCTTGATGAAATCCGCGCGCTGACCGCCACGGCGCAGGAATTCGGGATGCAGACCCATCTGGATGGTGCGCGCTTTGCCAATGCGCTGACAGCACTTGACTGTTCGGCGGCTGACATGACGTGGAAAGCGGGCGTTGATACCGTCAGCTTTGGCGGCACCAAGAACGGTTTGCTGGGGGTTGAGGCCTGCGTGATCTTCAACCCGGAAATCGCATGGGAATTCGAGCTGCGGCGCAAGCGTGGCGGGCATTTGCTTTCGAAACATCGCTATCTGTCAGCGCAGATGCAGGCCTATCTGGCCGATGGGCTGTGGCTGGATATGGCGCGGTCCGCCAATACCCGTTGTGTGCAACTGGCGGAGGGGCTGCGTGGGCATAATGCCGCGACAATGCTGTTTGAACCGCAGGCCAACATGATCTTTTTCGAGATGCCCCGGAGTGAGCACAAGCGGATACTTGACGCCGGTGCGGTTTATTATGTCATGAACGGCGACTACGCGGTCGGCGACCCGGATGAGCCGTTGATCGGCCGCTTGGTCTGTGACTGGTCGATGACAGAGGATGGCGTCAGCCGG
>CBDTVH010000153.1:0-5759 GCA_965363665.1 uncultured Yoonia sp.
GAGCGGACGGGCGTGCTGATCGGGTCAGGAATCGGTGGGTTGAACTCTATCGCCAACACAGCCGTGATGATGGCTGAAAAAGGCCCGCGCCGCGTGTCGCCGTTCTTTGTGCCCGGCGCGCTTATCAACCTGATTTCCGGACAGGTGAGCATTCGTTATGGCTTCAAGGGGCCAAACCATTCGGTTGTGACCGCCTGTTCCACCGGCGCGCATGCGATTGGTGATGCCTCGCGTTTGATCCAGCATGGCGACGCGGATGTCATGATTGCCGGCGGGGCCGAGGCTGCGATCTGCGAAGTCGGTATCGCGGGCTTTAATGCCTGCAAGGCGCTGAGTACCAAGCACAACGATGATCCGACCAAAGCCAGCCGCCCCTGGGATGCTGACCGTGACGGGTTTGTGATGGGCGAGGGTGCTGGCATTGTCGTGCTTGAGGAATATGAGCATGCCAAGGCCCGCGGAGCCAAGATTTACGCGGAAGTTCTGGGGTATGGATTGAGTGGCGATGCCTATCACATCACCGCGCCCCCCCCCGATCATGAGGGGGCGGAACGTGCGATGCGTGCGGCCTGCCGCAATGCGGGGATAGAGCCAAGCCAGATCAACTATGTGAACGCCCATGGCACATCCACGATGGCCGATACCATTGAACTGGGCGCGGTCGAGCGTTTGGTGGGTGATGCTGCGTCATCGCTGAAAATGTCATCCACGAAGTCGGCGACCGGTCACCTTTTGGGTGCGGCAGGTGCAATCGAGGCAATCTTCTCGATCCTGGCGATCCGTGATCAGGTGGCTCCGCCAACGATTAATCTTGAAAATGTGGACTGCGAGACCGTCGTTGACCTTTGTGCGAATGAAAAGCGACCGGCAAAAATTGATATCGCGTTGTCGAACTCATTCGGCTTTGGCGGCACCAACGCAAGTGTCGTGTTCGGGAAAGTAGACTGATGTGGCGGCATATCGCGTCAAATGCTTTGACGTTTCTGATTGTTGGCCTGTTTTTGCTGGCCGGCGTCGTGGCGTGGGGGTCGCGCGAATATCGCGCGGCGGGTCCGCTTGATGCTGCGATTTGTCTTGAGGTGCCGCGTGGCGGTAGCATCAAGGGCTTGAGCGCCGATCTGTTGGAAAAAGGCGCGATTTCATCGGCGTTCATTTTTGAAGTCGGCGCTGATTACACCGAAAAGTCGGGTGATGTGAAATTTGGCCGTTTTCGTGTGCCTGAGGCTGCGTCCATGCAAGAGATCGTTGATATCGTGACCCGTGGCGGACGCAACACATGTGGCGCAGAGGTCATCTATCGTGTCGGCATCAATCGGACGATTGTCGATGTGCGCGAACTTGACCCGGAAACCAACCAATTCGTTGAGTTGGTGAGCTTTGTGATCGCTGAAGATGAAACGCCCGAGACGTATCAAGAGCTGAAGGCAGAGGGCAGCGCCACCTACCGGATCGTCGTGGCCGAAGGGGCGACAAGTTGGCAGATCATGAATGCCTTGAGTGAGATTGATGTCCTGCGCGCAGATGTCACCGAACCACCTGCCGAGGGAACGCTGGCGCCGCGCGACTATGATATTTCCGAGGGTGATACCGTGTCATCGGTGTTGGCCCGCATGCAGGACGTGCAGACAGACATTCTGGCAGAGGCCTGGGCGAACCGGGTCGATGGCTTGCCGTTGGAAACGCCCGAAGAAGCGTTGATCCTGGCCAGTATCATCGAAAAAGAGACCAGTGTGCCGGATGAGCGTCGCCAGGTGGCGAGCGTCTTTGTGAACCGTTTGAACCGTGGAATGCGCCTGCAAACTGATCCGACGGTGATTTATGGTATTACCCGCGGTGAAGGTGTGTTGGGTCGTGGGCTGCGCCAGAGTGAGCTGCGCGGTCAGACGCCGTGGAACACCTATGTCATCCCCGGTTTGCCGCCCACGCCGATTGCCAATCCCGGAAAGGCCGCTATTGAAGCAGCACTTGATCCTGACACGACCGAGTATGTTTTCTTTGTCGCCGATGGCACAGGCGGCCATGTGTTTGCGACCAATCTGGACGATCATAACCGCAACGTCGCCCTTTGGCGTCAGATTGAAGCGGAACGCGCAGACGACGGGTAAGTCTCTGTTCTTGTTAATGAAAGATTAATGCAGCGGGCGACTGCCATGTCCAGTTTGGTTGACATTTGACCTGTCACTAAGGTAATCTGACCGCGCTAGAAGGTTTGGAATGGCGAGATCCATTTCCTGCCTCTCGACCGTGACGGAAGCCCCTGACAGGTCTAAATATCCATGAATGAACTGAACGAACCGGGGCCGGACGGCCCTGCGCTTGCGGCCGACCGGCTGGCTGAGATCGACAACTTGTCGCGCGATATTCGGGCGCGGCTTGCAGAGATGACGGCGGATTTGAAAGACGTCTCGGCCCCTGATCTTAAAGCAATTTCAAACAAACTTGATCTTTTACATGCGGCGCACCTGAAAGTGTTGGCTGCCGAGGACGCATTTCATGCCAAAATCCGAACAGATCCAGACGCTGATGCCATCGACTATGACGCCGTCCGTGCTGATGTCGGGTGCCGACTTGATCGCTTACGCAAGAGCCTCTTGGCGGAGGGACTTCCTTGCGATGCTGACACCAGAGCAACTTGTCACCTTGCCCTATCTGTTCGACTTTTGGGCGATGCCGCATCAGATCGCACCAAGCGGTGATTGGCGTACCTGGGTCATTTTGGGTGGGCGCGGCGCGGGGAAAACCCGCGCTGGCGCTGAATGGGTGCGCCGCATGGTAGAAGGCGCCTTGCCGCATGCACCGGGGGCTGCCCGACGCGTGGCGCTGGTGGGGGAGACCATGGATCAGGCCCGTGAGGTGATGGTGTTTGGTGACAGCGGCATTCTGTCAGTCTGTCCGCCTGATCGCCGTCCTGAGTGGATTGCTGGTCGCCGGTTGCTGGTCTGGCCAAATGGGGCCGAGGCGCAGGTGTTTTCGGCGCATGACCCAGATAGTTTGCGCGGTCCGCAGTTTGATGCGGTCTGGGCCGATGAGTTGGCCAAGTGGCGCCGTGGTGATGAGGCGTGGGATATGTTGCAGTTTGCACTGCGGCTGGGGGATAGCCCGCGTGCTTGTGTGACGACGACGCCGCGCAAATCGCAGATGCTGAGTGATTTGCTGGAACGCGACACCACTGTTGTGACCCATGCGGCGACGCAGGCGAACCGGGCGAATTTGGCGGACAGTTTCCTTAAAGAGATCGAGGGCCGCTACGGCGGCACGTCTTTGGGCCGTCAGGAAATGGAAGGCGTGATGCTGACTGAGGTGGAGGGCGCTTTGTGGTCCTCGTGTGATTTGGCGGCCTGTCAGATGGATGACTTGCCCACGTTGGACCGGATCGTTGTGGCGATTGATCCGCCGGGCACGTCGCATGCCGGGTCCGATCAGTGTGGTATCGTCGTGGCTGGTGTTTGCATGAAGGGCGCACCGCATGAATGGCGTGCGGTTGTGTTGGAAGATGCCAGCATGTCTGCCGCACGCCCGACTGCCTGGGCTGAGGCCGCGATTGCGGCGATGCGCAGGCACGGGGCGGATCGGTTGGTGGCTGAGGTCAATCAGGGCGGTGATATGGTCGAGGCTGTGTTGCGCGGTGTGGACGGCATGGTGCCCTATCGGTCAGTCCATGCCACCAAGGGCAAGGTCGCGCGCGCAGAACCGATTGCGGCGCTATATGAGCAGGGGCGGGTGTCCCATGTGCGGGGTTTGTCTGAGCTAGAGGATCAGATGGCGCAGATGACCAGCCGTGGATTCGAGGGCAAAGGATCACCTGACCGTGTCGATGCGTTGGTCTGGGCTTTGTATGATCTGATGATTGAGCCTGCATCAAAGTGGCGAAACCCCAGTATTCGTGGGCTGTGAAGGTGTTGCGCAGCGACCGGGACGGTGCTGTCGCAAATTCCTAATTCCCTCATGGCAAATTGTTTTTCGTGAACTGCAGATGGTCACTACCGGCCGGCACTAGGAGTTTTGAATGTTTGAATTTTTAAACCGTACCAAGCCAGATACGGCCACCGTCGAGGCGAAAGCCTCGGCGACAGGGCGTGTGATGGCGATGTCTAGTGCCGGTCGTGTTGCCTGGTCTCCGCGTGATGTGGTGTCGCTGACGCGGGCTGGTTTCCTGGGCAACCCGATCGGGTTTCGTGCGGTGAAACTGATTGCCGAAGCGGCGGCAGCTTTGCCGGTCGTCGTGCAGGATGCGGCGCGACGGTATGAGACGCATCCGGTGCAGGCCCTGTTGGCGCGTCCGAATGCGGGGCAGGGCCGGGCTGAGTTGCTGGAGGCGTTGTTTGGGCAGGTCTTGCTGACGGGCAATGGGTATCTTGAGGCTGTCGCGGACCATGCGCTGCCGGTTGAGATGCATGTCTTGCGCTCTGATCGCATGTCAGTGGTGCCCGGTGCCGATGGCTGGCCAGTTGGTTACGAGTATATGGTAAATGGCCGCAAGCATCGCTTTCAGGTCGCCGAAGGATTAAGCCCGATCTGCCATATCAAAAGCTTTCATCCGCAGGATGACCACTACGGCTTTTCGGCTTTGCAGGCAGCGGCTTCGGCGATTGATGTGCATAATGCGGCCTCGCGCTGGTCGAAGGCGTTGTTGGACAATGCGGCACGCCCGTCCGGTGCCATTGTATATCGCGGGGCGGATGGTCAGTCTTCGCTAAGCAATGATCAATATGATCGCTTGTTGTGCGAGATGGAGACGCAGCATCAGGGTGCCAAGAATGCAGGCCGTCCGATGTTGTTGGAAGGGGGCCTGGATTGGAAGCCCATGGGGTTCTCGCCCTCGGATATGGAATTTCAAAAGACGAAAGAGGCCGCCGCTCGTGAGATTGCGATTGCCTACGGCGTGCCGCCGATGCTGCTGGGGATTCCGGGTGATGCCACCTATGCGAATTATCAGGAAGCCAACCGCGCGTTTTACCGTTTGACGGTGTTGCCGTTGGCGACCCGCGTGATGAGTGCGATTGCGGCCTGGTTGTCGGATTACGCCGGTGAGGACGTGATGTTGCGCCCTGATCTGGATCAGATTTCCGCGTTGTCGGCGGAACGGGATGCGCAGTGGAAGCGCGTATCGGACGCGGAATTCCTGACCGATGCAGAAAAGCGCAGCTTGCTGGGATTGCCTGCCTTGGAGGTGGGTGATGGATCCTAAAGTCGTAGAAATGGATGGCAAGCCGCGCCGTGACGGGCCGCCGCCGGTGTCAGACTTTTGGTTTGCGCAGGTCGATGTCCGCCTGGGCCGGATCGAGTTCATGGTCACACGGCTGGAATGGCAGATTTGGCTGATTGTGTGCGGCTGTGCCGGATTGTTGGTTTTCGAAATTGTAAAAGCGCTGAGTGGAGCACCGTCATGAATTTGGAACATAAGTTTTGTGCGCTTGGCACTGAGGTCACCGTGACCGATGGGACGATCATCAGTGGGTATGCATCACTGTTTGGCAAGTCCGATCAGGGTGGCGATACGGTTGAGAAGGGTGCCTATGGTGCTTCTTTGACCAAGGGCCGCAGCGTAAAGATGCTATGGCAACACGATCCCGCCCAGCCGATTGGTGTGTGGGACGAGGTGCGCGAGGATGCCAAGGGACTTTGGGTTAAAGGACGGCTGCTGACCGATGTTGCCAAGGGCCGCGAGGCAGCATCATTGATTGCCGCCAAGGCGATTGATGGTTTGTCCATCGGCTATCGCACCGTGAAGGCCCGCAAGGACGACAAAGGCGGACGCC
>CBDTVH010000154.1:0-5734 GCA_965363665.1 uncultured Yoonia sp.
CCGGGCAGGACGCGGTCAACGTCGCCACCGAATTCGACGACAAGATCGGCGTCACCGGCGTCGTCCTGACCCGGATGGACGGCGACGGGCGCGGCGGCGCGGCGCTGTCGATGCGCGCGGTGACCGGCAAGCCCATCAAGTTCGTGGGCCTCGGCGAGAAGATGGACGCGCTCGAGACCTTCGAACCCGAGCGTGTCGCGGGCCGCATCCTCGGCATGGGCGACATCGTGGCGCTGGTCGAGAAGGCGCAGCAGACGCTCGAGGTCGAACAGGCCGAGCGCATGATGAAGCGCTTCCAGAAGGGTCAGTTCAACATGAACGACCTGAAGATGCAGCTCGAGCAGATGATGAAGATGGGCGGCATGGAAGGCATGATGTCCATGATGCCCGGCATGGGGAAGATGGCGAAACAGATGGAAGGCGCGGGCATCGACGACTCGATCCTGCGCCAGCAGATCGCGCTCATCAATTCCATGACCAAGCGTGAACGCGCCAACCCGCAGATCCTGCAGGCCAGCCGCAAGAAGCGCATCGCCAAGGGCTCGGGCCTCGAAGTCTCCGATCTCAACAAGCTTCTGAAGATGCAGCGCCAGATGGGCGACATGATGAAGAAGATGGGCAAGATGGGCAAAGGCGGCATGCTGAAACAGGCCATGAAAGGCATGTTCGGCAAAGGCGGACCCGAAGGCGGGATGCCCGACATGAACGACCCCAAGGCGATGGCGGAAGCCGCCAAAGCGCTGCAAGGCAAGATGCCCCCCGGCGGCATGCCCGGTCTGGGTGGGGGCGGCATGCAATTGCCCCCCGGCCTTTCTGGGTTTGGGAAAAAGAAGTAGCCGCCCCCAACTTCATCTTGGCAGAAAAACTCCCGCCGGAGGCTCCGGCACGCACAACACATGAAACGCTCAATCTGATATGACACCCGCCCCCACACTCACCACCGCACGCCTTATCCTGCGCGGCCCGCAAAAGCGGGACCTTGCGGCGTTCACCGCCTGGGTGACGCAGTCCGCGCGGATGGAGGCTGTGGGTGGCCCGGGCACTGAGCGGGACGCGTGGCGCGGCTTCATTGCAGGCATCGGCCACTGGCACTGGCATGGCTATGGGTTTTTTACCGTGACCGAACGCGACAGCGGAATTGCCACAGGCCGGGTCGGCGTCATCAATCATGTCGAATGGCCGCAGCCCGAAATGGCATGGCATATGTTTGATGGGTTCGAGGGGCGGTCCTATGCGTTCGAAGCCGCATGTGCCGTGCGCGAATGGGCTGGCCGCATCTTGGGACTGGAGCCGCTGATTTCGCTGATCTCGCCCAACAACACACGCTCACTCGCACTGGCCACTCGCCTTGGCGCGGTTGAGGAACGCCGCGATGTGGTCGATGGCGAGAACTGCATCGTTTTCCGGCATCTGCGCCACAACGACCCGCGCGCTGTCGCGCAAGCGGCAGGGGCGATTGCATGACCTTTTATCGCCTCCGCTATTCCGCACAAGGACCTGCCCAATGACCGACACCGCAACCCGTGCCGCCGAGATCCTCAAAGGGCATCGCGAAAGCATCGACCGCCTTGACGCTATTCTCGTTTACACATTGGGCGAACGGTTCAAGCACACACAGGCCGTCGGCCGCCTCAAGGCGGAACATGACCTGCCCCCCTCCGACCCCGCGCGTGAAGAAGCACAGATCGCGCGGCTCACCGACCTTGCAAACCGGGCCGATCTGGACCCGGAATTTGCCAAGAAATTCCTCAACTTCATTATTGAGGAAGTCATCCAACACCACAAGCAACACCAATTGTAGGGTGGGTAAAACCCATGCTCACAACCATCTTTAAGGAGAAACTCTGATGGCTATGAAAATCCGTTTGGCCCGTGGCGGCTCAAAGAAACGTCCATTTTACGCAATTGTGGCTGCTGACAGCCGCATGCCGCGCGACGGCCGCTTTATCGAAAAGCTGGGCACCTATAACCCGATGCTGCCCAAAGACAGCGAAGATCGCGTGAAAATGGACATGGAGCGCGTCAAGTACTGGTTGGGCGAAGGCGCACAGCCGACCGACCGTGTATCGCGCATGCTGGAAGCCGCAGGCGAGCTGCCCAAGAAGGACCGCAGCAACCCCAAGAAAGGCACACCCGGCAAAGCTGCGCAGGCGCGCGTCGAAGAAAAGGCAGCGAAAGCTGCTGCCGCTGAAGAAGCTGCAAACGCTCCTGCTGAGGACGCACCTGCGGAAGAAGAAACCGCAGCGACAGAGTAAACCTCTGACCGTTGCCCCGGTGCATGCCGGGGCAACGCCCCTTCCCCTTTGGGATCAGCCCTATGTTTCGCTTGTTGCGTACCATCATATTGGTGATGTTTGCTTTCGTGGCCGGCATGCTGTTTGAACGGCAGGGCAGCCAGGGCATCTGCGAAGATGGTGGCGGGCTATGGATCGAAAATATCTGCGTTGGACCGGAGTTTAACTGATGAGCGATCGTGTCATTGTTGGTGCCATTGGTGGCGCATTCGGCGTCCAGGGCGAAGTACGTCTGAAGTCCTATTGTGCACATCCCCATGCCATTGCTGACTATGCACCGCTTTATGCCGAAGACGGACGCGCCTTTGCGCAGATCGTCCTGACGGGACAACTGAAAAACGGATTTACTGCACGCATTGATGGCGTTGTCACCAAAGAGGACGCTGACGCGCTACGGAATACAAACCTCTATGCCGACCGCGCAGTCATGCCATCTCTGCCCGATGATGAGTATTACTACGCTGACCTGATGGGATTGACCGTCGTCGATACCGGCGGTGTGACATTGGGCAAGGTCAAGAACGTGATGGATCACGGCGCAGGCGATTTGCTGGAGATCACCGTATCGGGGCAGTCCGAAACTGTCCTGCTGCCCTTTACGCAAGCCGCCGTGCCCACGGTCGATATCGGCGCAGGTCGCATCGTCGCCGATCCCCCCGAAGGTCTTTTCCCCGATGCAGGCGTCTGAGCCCCGTCGCGTTATTATCCATGCAGGCTTTCACAAAACCGGCACGACAAGTGTCCAGCGCGCACTCGAACACAGCCGCCAAGCATTAGCCCCCTGTCTGCACGTCATCCTGAAACCCGACATTCCCGACCTCTGCCAAGCGGCCATCGCCTACGCCCGAGCCCCATCCGAGGAAGCGCTTGAGCTTTTTCGCCAGCAGGCAGCCCAATGTTTTGCCAATCTGCCCGCCGGTGACATGCGACCCTTGCTGATCAGTGCCGAAGACCTGTGTGGCCAAATTCCCGGGCGACACGGTCGGGTGGGTTATCCGCAGGCCCCAGTCCTGCTTGCAGCCCTGATCAGCGTGGTTCCGGCACATGCAGCCGTCCGGATATACTTATCCACCCGAGCCAGAACCCCTTGGTTGCGCAGTTGCTATGCGCATCACCTGCGGCATGGGCGTATGCAGATGTCAGAGGCCACATTCATGAAAAAGCATGCCCACAGCCCAGCACTGACCGATGTCGCGGCAGCAATCGCGGCGCATTTGAAGGGGATCCCTGTCGTCACATACGCTCTGGAAGATGTCACATCACATCCGCAAGGCCCTTTGACGCCATTGCTTGATCTGGCAGGCATTGCCGCGGATGACCGCACCATCACGCACCCGCACCGCCGCGCAAACCGGTCCTTGCCACCTGACATTCTGGCACAGTTTCTGGTACTGAACCGGCAAGAGGCTGACGCAACAACGCGCAATGCCGCAAAACAGGCGCTGATCACCGCCCATCGAAGGGGAAAGACATGACCAAACCACCCCGCGCCGCTGGTCGGATTGCCGTCATACCAACGATGCAGCCCCGCGAATTGATGACCGATACGCCGGATATCGCAGGGTCATGGCGCGCGCAGATCATCACATTATTTCCGCAAGCTTTTCCGGGCGTCTTGGGCGAAAGCATAACTGGCAAAGCCTTGCAGGACGGTCTTTGGCAACTGCAAACATATAATCTGCGTGACTACGGCATCGGCAAGCATCGTAACGTTGATGACACGCCAGCCGGTGGCGGCGCTGGTATGGTCCTGCGCGCCGATGTGCTGGAAAAGGCGATTTTGGACGCACGTAGCGGCATCAAAGGCGTCGCCCCGCTTGTTTATCTGTCACCCCGTGGCCGCCGTTTTGATCAGGCCATGGCCCGCGATTGGGCGCGTATGGATGGGGTCACCATGCTTTGTGGCCGGTTTGAAGGCGTGGACGAGCGGGTGTTGCAGTACTTTGGCATTCAGGAAGTGAGCCTGGGCGATTTCGTCATGACCGGCGGCGAGATCGCGGCGCAAGCAATGATTGACGCCACCGTGCGCCTTCTGCCGGGCGTGCTTGGTAATGCGGACAGTGCGGTCGAAGAAAGTTTCTCATCCGGCCTGTTGGAGCATCCACAGTTTACCAAACCGTCTGAGTGGCAGGGATTGCCGATCCCTGAGGTGCTATTGTCCGGCAATCACGCCAAGATCGCTGAGTGGCGGCGGCGGATGTCAGAAAAGATCACACAGGACCGCAGGCCTGATTTGTGGGACAAATACGAGAAGAGATAGGGGCGCTGCCCCTCGGCTTCGCCTCACCCCGAAGTTTGATCGGACGAAGAAAGTCAGAAAGGAAAAATGGGTATGTTGAGCGCAAGTTTCATCTTTACTGAAGCAGATCTGAACGATGAATTCTTCGCGCTTGATGCAAAAATTGCCGCAGCAGCGAAAGCCACGCCCGGATTTTTGGGCAAAGAGAACTGGGTGACGGCGGACGGCGCCAAGAAGAAGTCGACGTATTATTGGCAGGATCAATCGGCGTTGAAGGCGTTTTCCAGCCATCCGCTGCACCTCGAGGCCAAAAAGCAATATCAGAAATGGTACGGCGGATTTCACGTCGTGATCTCTGAAGTTGTGAAATCCTACGGCGATGGCGCACTGGCACATATCACGCCAAACAATCGGCCTGTGAAACGCGCCAAAACCCCTTGATCCGCTAGGGGCATCCGCTTATACGGCAGCATCCCCGGGCGGCTTTTTGCTGATTCCGGGTGTTGGTTTATGGAACCATCTGGAGCATGAGAGCACCTTCGTTGGTGCAGCCCTCACCAGACAGGCCGGACAGCCACAACAAAGAAATGATGACGCATCTCTGGCGGGCAGGCAACTGGACCCGGAAACGACACAGAGCTCTGGGCCACGCAGAAACATTGCGGATAACCGCAAGCATTTTTAAGGAGCGTTTCAGATGGACCTGATCGCAGAACTCGAAGCGGAACAAGTCGCCGAACTCGGTGCGACTATTCCAGACTTCAAAGCGGGTGACACCATCCGCGTCGGTTACAAGGTGACCGAAGGCACACGCAGCCGTGTGCAGAACTACGAAGGCGTGTGCATCGCCCGCAAGAACGGCAAAGGCATTGCCGGCTCTTTCACAGTGCGCAAGATTTCCTTTGGCGAAGGTGTGGAGCGTGTATTCCCGCTGCACTCCACCAACATCGACAGCATCACCGTGGTTCGCCGTGGTCGCGTGCGTCGCGCCAAGCTGTACTACCTGCGTTCGCGTCGCGGTAAGTCCGCACGTATCGCAGAGGTCGCCAACTACAAAGCGCCCAAGGGCGCAGAAGCATAAGGATTGCCATCATGAAAAAAGATACGCATCCCGACTACCACATCATCGACGTCAAGATGACCGATGGCACCGTGGTGCAGATGAAATCGACCTGGGGCGCCGAGGGCGACCAGATGTCGC
>CBDTVH010000155.1:0-5650 GCA_965363665.1 uncultured Yoonia sp.
CAAGAGCTGCGCGGGCGCTGCAACATCTCGGACAGTCGCATGTCGCTGGTGCCACTGGCGGCCATCGTCCTGAAAGAGATCATGCGCACTTTCAGACCCAAGGACGTTGCGATTTCATCCTATGGCATCCGTGAAGGGATGCTTTATGAACAGATGCCCCGGGCCTTGCGCGAACGTGATCCTTTGATCGAGGCATGCCGCTTTGCGGAATCCAAAGACGCGCGCCTGCCTGGCTTTGGACGTGTGCTCTACGACTTTATCAAACCGCTGTTTCCGCGCGCCAATTGGCAACGCAAACGGATCATCAAGGCCGCCTGCCTGCTGCATGACGTCAGTTGGCGCGCCCATCCCGATTACCGTGCCGAGGTGACGTTTGATAACGCCACGCGCGCCAATTTGGGTGGCCTGAAGCACTATGAACGTGTGTTCTTGGGTCTTGCGCTGATGAACCGCTATACCAGCAAATCCGCCAGCTCGCGGTTTGATGCGCTTTTTGCCATGCTGGATGAAACACAGATCAAAGAGGCCGAGATATTGGGCAAGGCGATGCGCCTGGGTGCGATGCTATGGCTGACGGCGGACGAAGCGCCGGGCACCTTGCAATGGAAGCCGCAAAAACGCGAACTGACCTTGCGATTGACAGAACACGCCCGCCCGCTTTTTGGCGAGGTGGCGCAATCGCGATTTGATGCATTGTCTTCCGCGATGGATGTTACGGGCAGCGTAAGTTTCACAAAGTGAGTCTGGCCCGGTTCATTGGTCAGGCGTCCCGACCCGGTGCACGCGTTGACCTGAAGACACAATCTTGACTCATTGTTAAGTTTTGAATTCAACAAAATTGGCAATTCCAAAAGATTGTTTCCTTAAAACGCCAAGAAATCTGCGCGAAGATGAACCAGGCATGAACAAACCTTTTTTTGACACCTAAAAGCCCAATTTCTGCCATATTTGGCTCGCTTTTCTGGCATGATTGAGGGAACTTAATTTAAGTCAGCTCTCGTGATGCGTGAGTGCGGTTCTGCCGATAGGCAGGATTAAGTAAATTGGATAGTGGACGTGTTAAGAAATTCAGTCAGGTTCGACGTTGCGACGGCAGCAATCAAAGGTGGACGTGAACATCAAGAAGATAACTTGATCGCCAGTTTTCCCCAAGGACAGGAAACAGGGTTTGCGGTATTGGCGGATGGTATGGGTGGCCACCTTTCGGGTGATGTCGCCAGTGCACTTGTCATGACCGAGGTGTTCAGCAAGATCAAACTGCAAGAGATGGTGCTGGACAAGACCATCACGGATATTTCCAACCTGCTTCACAGCACAGCGACCGCCGCCAATGACCGTATCAAACAACATATCGCACAACAGCCTGACACGTATGGCATGGGGTCCACTCTGCTGGCCACCGTCATTTGCGGCGACGCGCTTTATTGGGTGTCAGTGGGCGACTCGCCATTGTTCTTGTTCCGCGATGGCGAACTGCGTCAGCTAAACCAAGATCACTCGATGGCACCCCAGATCGACATGTTGGTCAAGGTCGGTGCCATGGACCCTGAGATTGGGCGCAATCACCCGGACCGGAACACGCTGACATCCGCAATTGCGGGCGTCAAGATCGAGAAGATTGATTGCCCTGATACGCCGACGACCGTCCTGCCCGGTGACATCATCATTCTTGCCAGTGACGGGCTACAGTTTCTGTCAAATGACCAGATCGCGGCGATCCTGCTGGAAACACAGGCCGCACATAGTGGTGATATCTCAAATGCGCTGCTGACGGCGATTGCGGAACTTGACGATATAGATCAGGACAACACTGTTTTTACCGTCATCAAGTTGGGTGAACGCCAACAGGTGACACAGCCCGCCACGGCAGATGCAGCCTCCATGCCGGTTCAACTCAGGTGCGATCTGGCGGTCACGACACCAGCCCAAGAAGAAATTGCGGCGCAACCGGAACCGGTGGTCGGCACAACACCCGAAGCGCATGACCCCAACGATATTCCAGCCATGCGCGTCATTCGGCTTATGACCTCGAAATCGCTATCGTTTGAAAAGCCCGCAGCGCCAAACCACGACGCTGCCACGGTTGAAAAGATCAAACCGCAGGGCCTTGGTGGTTGGTACCGACGGCAACGCACATCAAACGATTGAAACCGGGCTAAATCTCTATTTCCGATCCTTCTTCCAGCTCAGGCTCCCAGACCGGCGCATCCGGGCTGCGGCGCATGATGATATCACCATTGGGCAGGAACTCTGGCGCTTCATAGTTGCGCAGATCGTCAACCTGCTCCAGCAATTCACCGAATGCAGGGCCCACGGATCGGACGAATTCGGCAAAGGCCGGCCCCATCTCTTCGAAATTTTCGCGCAGTATGTCCAGCGTCGGCTCCATCTCGTCCATCAGGCCGCGCATCAACATTCGCGCACCTTCTTCCATCAGGTTGAACCCCTGATCCATGTCCGTCTCAGGCGGGTCTTGCGCGAACGCTGGCGTGCAAACCAACCCGGTTACGACGATAAGTGCGTAAAGCTGTTTCATAAGCCAAAGATAGGAACGCCGCGACGGGATTTCAAATCACAAATCAATGTCCAGAACGACCGGAAAGTGGTCCGAAGCAAGCAATAGCGCCTGGCGCAGCATCTTGTTGGCATAGGAATCAGGGTGATCGAAAGGATGCCAGATCTGCCAATGCGGCGACTTGGTGCGCAACCCGGGCGACACCATGATATAGTCCAGCAGCGCTTGCAGATAGGGTTGGCCTTTCTGTTTAAAGCGGGCCGTCACAGGGGTTGCGCCGATGCGCCGCCCCAGAACCATTTGTGCATGCGGATCAAACAGCCGTTCCTGCGCGCCCTCGCCCAGCACGATTTCGACGCCCGACCGGCCAAAGAGCTTTTCGTATTCATCAAGTCCCGGACCATCATTGAAATCGCCAAGGACGATCAGATCGTCACCGGCGGCCAAGTGCTTTTCCACCCGTTTACGCAGCCAGACACATTGCGCCAGCTGCTTGCGGCGATTCTGGATCGAAATCCGTGTCGCTTCCGCCTTGCTACCGGCCCCATGCGGTGCCTTCGATTTGGCGTGCACCCCGATCAGCCGCAGCGGGCCGCTGCCTGTGGTCATGGCGATCTCAAGCGGTGGTTTGGACCACACGATCGGATCGGGGTGGGCATCAACGTCCAAATCCATGCGAAACTGCCCATCGAAACGCGGGACATCCGGGTCGCTTTTCGGATCATGCACGGCCTTGACCACATCAGGATCAAAAAGCAGGGCGATTTCCTGTTGCGTGTCGTTGGTAAACCCTGTCACAGCCTCGCGCGCGCGCAAGCCAAAATGCGCTGCAAAATGTTCAAGGGCCACGCGGGCATCGCGATGCGGGCTAGTATCCGGTGCCTCGATAATCATGACGGCATCGGCATCCATCGCGGTAAAGACCGCGCCCAGACCCGCGGTCTGCTGTGCCTTCGTCACATCCCAACGCGACGACCATGTGCCATCGTCGATCAGAGCCCCATCATCGTCGAAAAGCGTATTGAACCACTCCACATTGTAGGTGGCGATCCTCATGTGCGGTTCCGTTGGATCTCTTCCCACGCGCGGTTGATCGCAACCATGCGGCGTTCGGCCAGTTTGACCGCTTCTTCAGGCACGCCACGGGCCAACATCTGATCAGGGTGCGTTTCGCGGACCAGCTTGCGCCATGCCGCACGCACTTCCGTCATGGGTGCGGTCGGCTCAACCCCGAGTACATCATGGGGATCGCGATCTGCTTCGGCGACAAATTGCGCGCGGATACCGCGAAAACGGCGTTCGTCGAAGCCAAAGATGTCCGCGACCTCTTGCAAGAAAACATCTTCCTTGGGGTGGTACACCCCGTCCGCCACGGCAATGTGAAACAACCCCTCCAGCAGGTCACACAGCGGACGGTCATCTTCGCCGTACATTGCCTTGATGCGACGCGCATAAGTATCATACCCGGCGATATCCTGCCGTGCGAGATTGAAGACACGGGCCGCGTTTGCCTCTTCCTCGGGCGGGATCACAAAAACCTCGCGAAAGGCCACCACTTCGTCCTTTGTCACCTGCCCATCGGCCTTGGCCATTTTTGCGCCCAGTGCGATCACGGCAATGGCAAAACCGACGGTGCGGTCAGGCGAGGAGCGTAATTTCTCGAAGACAGCCGACAGCCCTTCGCCCTTGGCAAGGGCGGCGATTGCTTCGGCCATCCGTGACCAAATCGACATGAAATCTGTCCTTTAAAGGCGCTTCTGCATCAAAACGAGGTCTATCCAACGCCCGAACTTGAACCCCACTTCGCGCAGCGTTGCAACCTCTTGAAACCCCAGCTTTGCATGAAAGGCCACAGCGCCTGGGTTTTCGGCGCTGCATCCAGCAAACATGCTGTGCTTTCCTGCGGCCCTGGCTTGCGCGCACAGTGCGGTCATCAGCAGACTGCCACCGCCTTTGCCTTGACCATCGGGATGCAGCATCACCGTATGTTCCACGGTAAAGCGATAACCCTCACCACCGCGAAACGGAAAATAACGGGCGAAGCCCAGAACCTGCCCGTCCTTGACCCAAACAAGACAATCCTGCGCGCAGAGCGCGGCGACCTCATCCTCTGATTTCTCCACCGGGTTAAAGGTGATCGTTGTCTCGCGGATCGCATGGTTCCAGATCGCAGCGATCTGACCTGCATCGGCAAGAGTCGCTGCCCGGATCATGACAAGCTACGGGTTCCGTTTGAAGTTTCAAAGGTCGCTGACATGGCAAATGGCCCAGTGGTCAGGGTCACGCGCGGATCGGCCAGTTCCATCATCTTGGTCAGGGCGGCGGCATCCGGGTGACTGATCGCGAACCGCTTCAGTTTGCATCCGCTGGGCGGCAGCCTGTCCGCAGGGTGATGGGTACCGTCTGCCCAGGTGATCAGCGTCGGAAACGCGCCTGCGTAGGGCAAGCTGCCATCATCAGGCACGGTGATCTGCCACGCCAAATCGCCCCGCGTTAAAGCGCGCAGCGTTCCAACGACCGCAGGCGCTTTCGCCAAAGCACCGGTCATATCGTCGGTCTGGCAGATCCAGTTGGCCAACCGTGGCGGACCGATGAAATTATCCAAGCCAAACCAGGCATGCCCTGCTTCTGGCGCGGCGTGCGGATCTTTGGCAATGACCTCAAGGTAAAGCCCATCCGCCAGTCCCAGCAGCGTATTATGCGTGCCATAGCGGGCATGTTTGCCGCCCGGTTGCAGTTCGACCCCAAGCTGGTCGGCGACCCACGCGGTCCCTTCGGCAAGGTCGGTACAGGCAACGGCCAGATGGTCCAGTTTCAACATCCTAGCTGCGTGCCTCGCGGATCAGTTCCAGAATATCCTGTGCCGCTTTGGGAATATTCGTCCCCGGCCCAAAGATCGCCTTCACGCCGCTGTCATATAGGAACTGATAGTCCTGCTGCGGAATAACGCCACCGCAAATTACGATGATATCGTCGGCACCAGCATCTTTCAGTGCCTGCACCAGCTTGGGCGCCAGCGTCTTATGCCCCGCCGCCTGTGAACTGATCCCGATCACATGCACATCGTTGTCGATGGCATCCTGCGCAGCCTCGGCAGGCGTCTGGAACAACGGGCCCACATCAACGTCAAAGCCA
>CBDTVH010000156.1:0-5622 GCA_965363665.1 uncultured Yoonia sp.
CGCCTTGGGACTGGCCTGATCAATGAACGTATCGGGCAGTACCATCGATCGGTATTTCAGCCCGTGATCGAAGACACCCTCATCCGCCAATAGCTGCGCGACGTGTGATCCAAAGCCGCCCACCGCGCCCTCTTCCACTGTGATCAGTGCTGCGTGGTTCGCTGCCAGTTGCAAAATCAGATCACGGTCCAGCGGCTTGGCAAAGCGCGCGTCTGCGACGGTCGGCTTGATACCCTTGGCTTCCAGCGCCTCACAGGCCTTCGTGACCTCTTGCAGGCGCGTCCCGAAGGACAGGATTGCAACCTGTTTGCCCTCGCGGATCATCCGGCCCTTGCCGATTTCCAGCAGTTCGGGGTTCTCCGGCATTTCGACACCGACACCCTCACCCCGGGGAAAGCGGAACGCGATCGGGCCGTCATCATGTGCCGCAGCGGTCGCGACCATGCGCACCAGCTCCGCCTCATCAGCCGCCGCCATCACGACAAACCCCGGCAGGTTTGCCAGATAGGCAACGTCGAATGATCCCGCATGGGTCGCGCCATCGGCCCCCACCAGCCCGGCGCGATCAATCGCAAAGCGCACCGGCAAACGCTGGATCGCCACATCATGCACGACCTGATCGTAGCCGCGTTGCAGGAACGTCGAATAAAGCGCGCAGAACGGGCGCATCCCACCAGCAGCCAATCCGGCGCTGAACGTCACCGCATGCTGTTCGGCGATACCCACATCAAAGCACCGACTGGTGTAGCGTTCCATGAACTTGTTCAGGCCCGTACCATCCGGCATGGCTGCCGTTATCGCACATATCTTGCTGTCCTCAGCCGCCAGTTTGCAAAGCGTCTCTGCGAACACCGATGTATAAGACGGCGCGTTGCTGGGTGCTTTCGTCTGCTTACCGGTGATCACATCGAACTTGGCCGTCGCATGTCCCTTGTCGCTGGCCCGTTCAGCGGGGGCATAGCCCTTGCCCTTCTTGGTAATCGCATGGATCAGAATGGGGCCATCGGCGCGCAGCTTGACCGTGCGCAGTACCGACAAAAGCTGTTCCATATCGTGCCCGTCAATCGGGCCAAGGTAGGAAAACCCAAGCTCTTCAAACAGCGTCCCGCCCACGGTCATATGCTTGAGCATATCTTTGGCGCGCTTGGCCCCTTCGCGGAATGGCCCCGGCAGCAGGGAGACCGCACCTTTGGCAGCGGCCTTGAATTCCTGAAACGGCTCGCCCGCATAAAGACGCGACAGATAAGATGACATGGCACCCGTCGGCGGCGCGATCGACATTTCATTGTCATTCAGGATCACGATCAGGCGCTTGCCCAAATGCCCCGCATTGTTCATCGCCTCATAGGCCATGCCAGCAGACATCGCTCCATCGCCGATCACGGCAATCGCATCGCCGCCTTCACCGCCCAGATCACGGGCCACGGCAAAGCCCAGCGCCGCCGAAATCGAGGTGCTGGAATGGGCAGCCCCAAAGGGATCATAGGGGCTTTCGGACCGTTTGGTAAAACCGCTCAATC
Organism: uncultured Yoonia sp.; assembly: GCA_965363665.1. Classification (GTDB taxonomy): domain Bacteria; phylum Pseudomonadota; class Alphaproteobacteria; order Rhodobacterales; family Rhodobacteraceae; genus Yoonia. The sequence goes on from CBDTVH010000156.1 coordinate 1,521, forward strand.
CTCCCTCGGTGCGCAGGGTCCGAATACGGTCGCGCCGCCCTGTCAGGATCTTATGCGGATAACACTGATGCGACACGTCCCAGATAATCTTGTCCTTGGGCGCATCGAACACGGCATGCAAGGCAACCGTCATTTCCACCACACCAAGCCCGGCACCCAAGTGGCCGCCCGTCACCGATACGGCCGCAATCGTCTCGGCCCGCAATTCATCTGCCAACTGCCGAAGTTCCTTATCCGACATGCCTTTCATGTCGGCGGGCGTCTTGACGCGATCAAGGATCGGGGTGTGGGGTTGGTCTGACATGGCGACCCTTCTTAATGCGTGCGCGCAATCACAAACTGCGCAGCTTCTTTCAACGTGTCTGCATCGTCACCGTAAGGAGATAGCGCATCGCAGGCCTCTTCCACCAGAGCCTTCGCGCGACTTTTCGCCCCATCAAGGCCCATCAAGGACACGAAAGTAGCCTTTCCGGCGGCGGCATCCTTGCCCACGGCCTTGCCGACGGTCGCGGCATCACCGGTGGCATCCAGCACATCATCGGCAATCTGAAAGGCCTGCCCCAGACAACGACCGTAAATCGACAGCGGCTCGCGTTCGGCCTCGGCCATACGCGGACCAACAAGGGCCGCCCATGAAATCAGCGCGCCCGTCTTGGCGGCCTGCAAATCCATGACCTGCTCCAGATCAAGCGGCTCTGCGGCACTCTCGGCGGCAATATCGGCGGCCTGCCCGCCAACCATCCCACGGACACCGGCGGCATGTGACAAAGACATCAAGAGATTAAGCTTCGCGCGCGGTCCACATTCGGCCTGCACCAGCAATTCAAACGCCAGCGCCTGCAAACCATCACCGGCCAGAACAGCGGTCGCATCATCCCATTTCCTGTGCACGGTCGGCTGACCCCGGCGCAGATCATCATTATCCATGCAGGGCAGATCATCATGGACCAGCGAATAGGCGTGAATACATTCGATGGCAGCCGCAGCACCGGCAGCCGCAACCGGATTGATCCCCAGCATACGGGCCGTTTCCAAAGCAAGAAACGCACGCAACGCCTTGCCGCCTGATGCGGCATAGAGCATGGCGGCAGGCACATCACCGTCAAGCCCGCTGAGCGCAAAACCGATCCGGGCCTCTGCGATCTTCGATGCATGCGCCAGCGCATCGTGCAACGGTTTACGCTGAAGTGCGGCGATCTGATATCCCTGTGCGCCCTCAGCCATCGAGCGGGGCCGTCCCTGTCGGCTGACCGCCTTCGCCCAGTGTGATCTTGGCGACCTTTTCCTCAGCCTCTTTCAGCTTGGCCTCGCAGCGGGCCTTCAGCGCCGCGCCGCGTTCATAAAGCGCGATGCTTTCATCCAACGCGACATCGCCACGCTCAAGCTGACCAACGACTGCTTCCAGCTCCTTGATCGCGTCTTCAAAACTCATCTCTTCAACGTCGGTCATCGGCCGCGTTCCTCCAATCCCTTTACATGGGCCGCAGCAGATGCGCCCAATGCCGCCAAGTCATATCCACCTTCCAAACTCGATACCACCCGACCCTGACAGTGCCGGTCGGCCACATCACACAAGCGTTCCGTCACCCAACCGAAATCTTCGGTCGTCAGGTTCATACCCGCCAGTGGATCATCCATATGTGCATCGAATCCAGCCGAAATTATGACAAGTTGCGGAGAGAATGCGTCAACTCGCGGCAGCACAAGCCGTTCCATCACATCGCGAAATGCCTTTGATCCGGTGCCAGCAGGCAAGGGCACATTCAACACATTGTCCACGCCGACTTCATGCGCCGCGCCCGTGCCGGGGTAAAGAGGTGACTGATGGGTCGAGCAGAACAGGATACGCGGATCATCTTCGACCAGATCCTGCGTGCCGTTGCCGTGGTGCACGTCAAAATCCACGATCGCCACACGCTTCAACCCGTGATGGTCCAACGCATGCTTGGCCCCGATCACGACATTGCCGAAAAAACAAAAGCCCATCGCCGTCTGGCGTTCGGCATGGTGACCGGGTGGGCGTACGGCGGCAAAGGCATTGGCCGCCTCACCGCCCAGCACCATATCCACGGCACGCACGACGGCACCCGCCGCACGATATGCTGCCTGCAAGGTACCCGGCGACATATGCGTATCGGCATCCAATGACCGCCACCCTTCCTCGGGCGCGGCCGCACGAATGGCATCGACATGGGCCTTCGGATGCACGCGCAGAAGATCATCCTCCGCCGCCAATGGCGCCTTCACCCGCAGCAAATCGAAACCTTCCAACGCACCCAAGACCGCATCCAACCGGGCCACCTGTTCAGGATGGCCGGGCGGCGTCACATGGTGCGCGCAATCTTCATGAGAAATCAAAGCTGTTGTCATGCCCCCAAAAGAGGGGATTCAGATGGGAATCACAACCGTCTTTGTGATTTACGAAAGCGTCTGCTTGGTGAAATGCGTCACGGCATGGCGACGGTGTAGATTTTGAGAAGCGGTCGTTCAGGCGTTGTGCAACAAAAGAGTGGTCAGAGCCCAATGTATGTACCGGCTGCTCTTCGCGGCCGAATGCTCGCGCGGCAACTGCACGTGCGGTAGGCTCTCGTGAGCCTACCTTGTTTATTGCTGGTATCGTCACGCGGTCAGCATTGTGCCGACGACTGGGCTCGGAGGGCAATTCATGCCAAGAGTCCAACTTCTCGTAACCACCCCGAAACGCAGAGCCCGTAACATGGCGCGGATCATTGGTCAGAAACGACCTTTGCTGCAAAACAGGTCTGGGCAATCCGGGCACGGCTCGAACTTGCGAACAATCTACGAGACTTAGCTTTGTTCAATGTCGCTATCGACAGCAAGTTGCGCGGCTGCGATCTGGTCAAACTTGCGGTGTCAGATCTGGTTAAAGATGAGCGCGTGCGCGAGCGGTTTCCGTCATCCAAACCAGGACAAATCGACCCGTTCAGTTCGAACTTGCGGAAAACACACGCGAAACTGTCCTAAGCTGGATCAAAACCCCAGAGATGTTTGCTTGCCGGTTCATGTTTCCAAGTCGGTTTCACGACCGCCCGCACATATCGACGCGCCAGTACGGTCGAATTGTCCGCGATTGGGTGACAGCAATCGGGTTAGAGCCGAGTGGGTACGGCACGCATTCGATGCGCCGGACGAAGGCCGCGGAAATCTATCGAAAAACTTGCAATCTTCGTGCGGCCCAGCTGCTGCTTGGTCACACTAGGGTCGACCGCACTGTTCGTTACCTTGGTGTTGAGCTTGAAGATGCTTTAACCATTGCAGAGCGCATAGGCATCTGACCTACCTTGGCGAACGGCTCCGTCGTTCGCAATTTCGCTGTGGCTGTTTGTCTTTTATGCGGCGGTGTGCATCCGTGGGCCCACTTTCACCAATGCTGCAGATTGCTCAAAACTGGTGTAATCGGTTCGGAGCGGACGTTCGGTGAACAGAAACGATTTTCAGTTTGGTTCGACTGGGGACTTCTCTTTGGCGGCTCTCGTCGGGATCCCACGGACGGCATCTCATCCTTACTTGGGATCACCGTCTACGATGCCGCACCCAGGTATCCGGCCCTTCGTTCGGTCATCTCGTGCCCACGCGGCCATCTGACGAATATGATCGTTTCCCCATGGATTTCATTTTCTTTGAGCGTATTCGGCAAGTCCTCAAGCGCGCAGTCGAGCAGGACTTCTCCCGTTCGTTGCGCCTTTGAGGCGATCTGCACGTCGAACTGAATTTTCGGGTGTTGTGTGCTCAGTCTATCGACAATCTGCCCAGCCGCGCCGACCGCCATGTAGAGGGCAACGCAGGTTCCGGGCCGGATATCGGCGATGGCATCGGGGATAGTGTAGCCGTTTGTGCGGTGCCCCGTTGACAGCACCAGCGTATCAATATGACCCCGATCCGTTAGGCTTTGACCAGCGCTTGCGCTCGCGGCGCAGGCGGCTGTGACGCCGGGGACAATTTCAAACGGGATGCCGGCTGCCTTTAATGCATCGGTTTCTTCAGTGCTGCGTCCAAAGATACCAGGGTCGCCGCATTTGAGGCGTACAACGCGCTGCCCGCGTTTGGCCGCCGAAACCAATGTCTGGGTGATTTTTTCTTG
>CBDTVH010000157.1:0-5610 GCA_965363665.1 uncultured Yoonia sp.
CCCGCGTGGATCGTGAAGTCGGTGGGCGGCACGACGCAGCACTGGGCGGGCGCATCCCTGCGCTTCCAAGAGCATGAATGGAAGGCGGCAACGCAGTACGGGGCGGTCGAGGGCGCGAATCTTCTCGACTGGCCGATCGACGCCGCCGAGATGGACCCGTGGTACACGCTGGCCGAGGAAAAGCTGGGCGTCACCCGCACCGGCGGACGCCCCGGCCTGCCGGGCAACAACAACTACAAGGTCTTCGAGGCGGGCGCGAAGGCGCTTGGTTATGAAACCGTCCACACGGGCAACATGGCGATCAGCTCTGACGAAAACGGTGATCGTCAGATGTGTCAGCAAACGGGCTTTTGCTTTCAAGGGTGCAAGTGGGGTGCAAAGTGGTCGTCGGCATACACCGACATCCCGGAAGGCGAAGCCACCGGCAATCTAGAGGTGCGCGAGCGCGCCCATGTCGCCCGCATCCTGCATAACGAAGCAGGCAAGGTCACAGGGGTCGAATACTTCGATGCTGACGGCAGCTTGCAGATGCAAAAGGCCAAGGTCGTTTGCGTGGCAGGTAATTCGTTCGAAAGCCCGCGTATGCTGCTCAATTCCGCAAGCGCCATGTTCCCCGATGGGCTGGCGAACTCTTCGGGTCAGGTCGGGCGCAACTACATGCGGCACATGACAGGGTCGGTCTATGCGACCTTTGAGGAACCCGTGCGCATGTGGCGTGGGACAACGATGGCGGGGATCATTCAGGATGAAGCGCGCCATGACCCAAGTCGCGGTTTCGTCGGCGGGTCCGAACTTGAAACGCTCGCTCTTGGCCTGCCGTTCATGGCTGCTTTTCTTGATCCGGGCGGTTGGGGCCGCGAGTTTACAACTGCGCTGGATTCCTATGAAAACATGGCCGGTATGTGGATTGTGGGCGAGGATATGCCACAGGAAACCAACCGGGTGACGTTGAACCACGACGTCACGGACCAGCACGGTCTGCCTGTCGCAAACGTTCACTTCAGCGACCACCCCAACGATGTGGCCATGCGGAACCATGCGTACAAACAAGGCATGGCGATCTATGAAGCGGTGGGCGCGACCCGCGTCTTTCCGACGCCGCCCTACCCGTCCACGCACAACCTTGGGACAAATCGGATGTCGGCCAATGCGCGCGACGGCGTGGTCAACGCACATGGGCAAACGCATGACATTGCGAACCTGTTCATCTCAGACGGCTCGCAGTTCACCACGGGGGCGGCTGAAAACCCGACCCTGACCATCGTCGCGCTGGCCATCCGGCAGGCCGACTTTATCGCGGGCGAACTGTCACGCGGAAATATCTGAAAACGACCGTCGCATCCCCATCCCGGGGTGCGGCATTTCAATTGGGAGGATGACTATGCAGAAATTTCTCAGTTCCGTTGCCGTTGCAACATTGATGTCCGGAACCGCATTCGCGCAAACCGCGGATGTGCCGGACAACCTTGAAAAGCTATCCAACTTTCAATCCACAGGTGTGACGGACTTTACCTACATCGAACAGACCGGCGAATACGCCGATGGAATCAAAGCCAATCTGGAACGGATCACGCTGCCTCCTGGCTTCAAGATCGAACTCTACGCCGTTGTGCCGGATGCCCGCAGTATTGCCGTCGGGCCACAAGGCGTTGTGACTTTCGTGGGCACCCGCAAAGACAAGGTCTGGTCGGTGACGGATCGCAACAAGGACCGGATCGCGGATGAGGTCAAAGACTTTGCACCCTCGCTGACGTTCTCGATCCCGAACGGGCCGTGCTTTTCCAAGGACGGGTTCCTTTATATCGCCGAACAGAACCGCGTTTTGCTGTTTCCAGCGGCAGAGTTCTTTTACGAAAGCCCCGATGTGGCGGCCTTCAATCTGATCGCACAAGGTGATCTGATCCCACCTGAAGAGGAAAGCTTTAACCACTCCGCCCGCGTTTGCCGGGTTGGACCTGACGATATGGTCTACATCTCTCTTGGTCAGCCCTTCAACGTGGCCCCGCCTGAAAAGCTGGACTTGTATAACGAATACGGGATCGGTGGCATCATCCGTCTGAACCGCGACGGCACTGGACGCGAAGTCTATACCTACGGTGTCCGTAACTCTGTCGGGCATGATTTCCATCCGGTGACAGGCGAGTTGTGGTGGACCGACAATCAGGTCGACGGCATGGGGGATGACATTCCACCGGGTGAACGGAACCGTCAAACCGCCGCAGGCCAGCACTTTGGCGCGCCATGGTATGGCGGGGGTGATGTCCGGGTCAGCGATCACGGCTACGACCAGATGGAAGTGCCTGTCGAGGTGGTCATGCCTGTTGTTGAAACGGTTGCCCACGCCGCCGATCTGGGAATGAGTTTTTATACCGGGGATATGTTCCCGGCCAAGTATAAGAACGCCATCTTCTCGGCCCAGCATGGATCGTGGAACCGGACCGAACCTGTCGGCGCACGGGTCATGGTCACTTTCATCGACGATGAAGGCAACGCCACGATGGAGCCCTTCGCCGAAGGGTGGCTGGATGAAAATGGTGAATACCTTGGCCGTCCAATGGACGTGGCGCAATTGCGTGACGGATCAATCATTGTGTCCGACGATCTGGCGGGTGCGCTGTACCGGATAAGTTACGGCGAATGATCAAACGATACCTCCCTTGCCTCGGCGGGCTTGTGCTTGCCGGGGCAGCTTTTGCCCAGGATCTGCCCATGGGTGATCCTGAAGCAGGGCGCAAGGTCGCGGGCCAATGCCGCACCTGTCACGGATTGGACGGTTACGCCCAGATCCCCATCGCGCCGCACATAGGCGGGGAACCGACAACATATCTTGCAGCCCAACTGCAGGCATTTCGCGACGGAACGCGCGAACACGAAATGATGACTGTGGTCACACGCGGCATGTCTGATCAGCAAATTGCAGATGTCGCAGCGTGGTACGGCCGGTACCAAGCGACAGCCATACTTTCTGCCGATCCCGCAAACGCGCCAGAGGTCTGCACAGGGTGTCATGGTGCCGACGGCATTGCCGTTGCCGAAGGCGTTCCCAACCTTGCAGGTGAGACGAACATCTATATCGCAACCCAGCTCAAGGCCTATCGCACTGGCAAACGCATGCACGAGATCATGACACCCGTTTCAGCAGAACTGTCCGACGACGACATCCGTGCATTTGCCGACTGGTTCGCAAACATCAAATTGGAAATTGAACCGCCGGAGTGATGTCGCGCGATAGATTTCTGCGCTGTCAGCGAATTCGGTGTACGGCCGAAAAAGACGGAACCATCAGATCGCCGCAGGAACAATGGAAACTCAGTCCCCACAGCAAACCTGGGCGCTGCATCCGACCAGCGCCATCCCAACCTTGATGTGACAATCCACCCGCCCACGCTCTCTTGACAGCAAAGTTCATCGTGCAACTCTGCGGCAGGTTCATATCGGAGGCGCACCATGAAGATGACACCCCACGCGGCACTCACCCTGCTCGTCCTCGCCACCCCCGTTTTCGCTGACGTCACCGTCAGCCACGGCTATTCCACCTTCGGCGATCTCAAATACGGACCCGACTTCACGCATTTCGACTACGCCAATCCAGACGCCCCCCAAGGCGGCACGATCAGCCAGCGGCAGCTTTTCGGCACACCGACCTTCGACAGCCTGAACGCTTTTATCATCAAAGGCGACGGTGCCCCGGAAGTCCCCGTACATATCTATGACAGCCTGATGGTGCGGGCGAACGATGAACCTGACGCCCTTTACGGGCTTGTCGCCGAAACCATCGAATACCCGGACGATCTGTCCTACGTCGCCTTCAACATGCGCCCAGAGGCGCGGTTCCACGATGATGACCCCGTGACGGCCCAAGACGTCGTATTCACGATCAACGCGCTGAAGACCGAGGGGCATCCATATTACCGAAACCTGTTGGCCGACGTTCTGAATGTCGAAGCAGAAAGCGATCTGCGCGTGCGTTTTGACCTTGCCGAAGGCGCGGGCAGCGGCCTTTTGGGCAGCATTGCCGAATTGCCTGTTCTGCCCGAACACTTCTATGAAACGGTCCCGTTTGCCGACAGCTCGATGGATATCCCGCTGGGCTCTGGCCCCTATGAGGTCACGACCGTGGATGCCCCCCGCACCCTGACCTTCTGCAAAACCGAAGATTACTGGGCAGCCGACCTGCCCGTGAATGCCGGGCGCAACAACTTTGATTGCTTTAATTACGAATACTTCGTCGACGATACCGTGGGTTTGGAAGCATTTGCCGCCGGTGAATACCACATGCGGGTCGAATATCGCTCGGCTTCATGGGCGACGGGCTATGACTTTCCCGCGGCCCAAGCTGGATATGTGCAACAGTTGCTGATCCCCGATGGCCGCCCCGCCAACGCCCAGGGCATCTGGTTCAACATGCGTAATCCGGTGCTGCAAGACATTCGCGTCCGCCAAGCCCTTGAATATGCGTTCAATTTCGAGTGGACCAATGACACTATCTTCTACGGCACCTATACCCGCTCTGACAGTTTCTTTGAAAATACGGACATGCAGGCGACAGGTCTGCCGGAAGGTGCAGAACTGGCCCTGCTGGAAGAATTCCGTGACCAACTGCCACCCGAAATATTCACTGAACCCGCCCATGTGCCCAACCCCGGCAGCGACCGCCCGCGCAACCGGGCTGACCTGCGCATTGCAGGTGAATTGCTGGATGCCGCCGGATGGGCCGTCGGCGACGACGGCGTGCGCCGCAATGCGGCAGGTGACACGATGCGACTGGAGTTCCCGGACAGCAGCCGCAGCCTTGAGCGCGTCATGATCCCCTACACCGAAAACCTCAAGTCGCTGGGTATCGACATTACGTTCGAAGTCATTGATCCAAGTTCCTGGACCCAAAGGCGGCAGGCTTTCGACTTTGATTTGTCATCTACGGCATGGTCGGTGCAGTCCACCCCCAGTTCGGACCTGCGTGCGTTCTATGGCTCTGCCGCTGCCCAAGCAGAGGGCAGCAACAACCTGACTGGTCTTGCAGACCCGGTCGTTGACGCGTTGATCGAACGCGTTGTTATCGCCAAATCACGCGAAGATCTGAACACCGCCGCCCGCGCGCTGGACCGGGTTTTGCGGTCCAAACACATCTGGATCGGTGGCTGGAACCTTGGCGCACACCGCGTTGCAGTGTGGGATATCTTTGGCATCCCCGACGAACCCGCCCCCTATGATTTCTTCCGCAATGTCGATTTCTGGTGGTTTGACCGCGAAAAATACGACGCGTTGGTCGCCGTGGGCGCATTGGAAGACGGGTTCTGACGCCCCCCACAGACCTGAAAATGTCGAAAACGGACATGATCGAACGTGGATCGCGCGCATAATTGGCCTAGCACGGCCAAGGATTACCGCGATGAACACCCACTACCGCGACACCCGAAAGATTGACCCGACGCGCGGCGCAACGCTTGACGATGGCACGCCCAACGATCAGGACCGGGTCGAGATTGGCCCCACACAGCTGGCCTTCAACGAATGGGCCGCCGCTGGCCTGCAACTGCCCAACCTGCCTGCCATGCGCGCATGGCGGCACAAAAGGCTGGTCGATGCCGTCAATGCCCGCGACTATGGCGG
>CBDTVH010000158.1:0-5603 GCA_965363665.1 uncultured Yoonia sp.
TGTCAGCCGGAGAGGGCTATCTTTTTGATAGCCGCCAACCACACCGCTTCCGTAATGTTGGAACCGAGGTCTGTCACGTGATCAGTGCCTGCACGCCACCGACGTTCTAGCGCTGGTGGGACCAGCAATTATCCAGTGGATTTGTCGCTGACAACGGCATCTATCCGCCAGGGTAGCTGTGGACGCCGGTTTGCCGCCGGTCCTAATAATTCGACAGACTGACATTGGAGAACCGTTTGTCATGAGGGGGTTTTTCCCCAAGGATCTGCGCCAGAATATCGTTCATGGTCTTTTGGTCCTGATCAAAGTCGCGGTGCGATCTGGCGTCGGTGATAGAGGTGTCGTGGCCTGCAAAATAAACCTCGTGCCAATCATTGATATTATTGGTCTTTTCAAAGTCGGCGAGCGATTTGATTCCGTTCTGCATCCCCAGAAGTGCGGAATGATCCTTCTCTTCCAGTGCATTGGACACCAGATAAAGCAGTGATTTCGAGTAGATATCGAGCGTATCATTGCACTCGCGGCTGTCGATCAGATTGTATTGACGCAGGCGTTTGATGGTTTTCCCAAGATGCGGCGCGATCCGGTCTTGATAGTGCGCGATGCTGCACGCAGGTGCCATCAGATTGGCCGTTTCCAGCGGCAGGTCAAGGTCGGCCATAAAATCGGCCAATTCCGCCAGCAGCAAAGCGCCTGCGCTGGTGCTGGCAAAATGGATCTTGAGCCGTGGTTTTTCATGTGCGGCGGTCAGCAAATCCGTTATTGCCTGCCTTCCGTCACTGCCTTTGGCAAAGGTCATCCCGACCGACACCTTAAGGTCACGCCAAAGCTTGTGACCCAAGGGGCGCGCCATCTCTTCCAGGCGCGCATCGGTGTGTTTTGCATCCTGACCCATGCGCTTGCGCGTTTTGAACAGAAGATCCTTTACGACATCCACGACTTCGTTGTTGAACCCGGTCTCCCACATGATGTGCATGGGATAGATACCGTTGCATTTGAAAACGGTTTTCCAGGCTCTGATCCGCTTGGCGATGGCGAACTTGTCGCTCAGCGCGCCATGGGCAAAGATCAGCAGATGACGATAGGGCGCGTTCTCGGCTGTCCGCGCGCCCTTGCGGATCAATCCAGCCGTCGCTTTCACCGAGGCTGCGTTCTGGTTGTACCGTCCCAGTCCCACGTATCTGCCATCGTCAAGGTGCAGGTAATGTCCGTGGATATCCAACCTGCGCGGGGTAAACGCCGTTTCGGCTGCCTTGGCATTGCGGAAGGTTTTATGATTGCGGGCGAATTTGAAGTCAAAGGCGGTCGGGGATGATACGGCCAGACGCAACACCCAGGCATCTTCGATGCTTTCGAACCAGTCCTGATAGGTCCAGAGCGCCACGCCCTTCAGCCCATTGAAACCGCCCCAGCTTTCGCCCCATGAATTCTGGACCAGAAACCCCTCGTTGGTGTAGCCGACGATTGCAAAGGCGTGACGACCCTCTGTGCGGTTGACCGGTTCGATCACACCGTCTTTGGGATTGGCCCAGCCAGAGTGAATGGTGCCGGACGCAACGATTGCACCGGCGGCGCTGATGGCGTCATGGTAATCGTTGATTTCGTGGTTCAGCCGAAAGTAGGCGCCAAGTGTGGTTTTGCGCGCGTCGCGCGCGGATTTCAGGTCAAGTTCCCATGGGGGCAGGTTGGGGTCGCGCAGATAGGGTGCCTGTTTTTCGCTACACACCCCGTTGTGGTAAAAGCCTTTCAAGGCGCCGCGGATGGTTGACCCCGGTGTCAGGTGATCAGGCAGGTCATCATGTTGTTTGGCCATTTCGAACAGCATACGCGTACTGACGTGGCCCGCCTGTGCGACCTGCTGGCATTGCCGATCAATGACGGCAGCCAAGGCAAACCCGGTGCAGGCGCTTTCGCTGTGCTGATCGCGGATATTCAGTGTCGCGGGATCCGGGATCTCTTGCTGTCTCAATGGATTAAGTGATGGTGTGTAAAACCGATCGCGCAAGTCGATCACATCCGGCTGGACGATCAACATACGCTTCTCTTTATCGAATTTCAGTGATTTTTCGTTCGCCAAAGGCCATTTCCCTCAGAAATCGGTGGGCTCTGGCCGGAGACCGACCAGAGCAGTTGGCATCAGGCCATCAGGCCCGCAGCTTGCAACATCTTGGGCATGTCCATGATAGCATTGCCCGACACCGGATCGTCCGTGGGCTTCCATGTGCCGCCGCCGCCACCTTGATGCCAGTAGGATTGATCATCCTCGACAATCAGACCAATCAGGGTTTCTGCCACGATCCGGCTGCCCAGTGGTCCAAGCGTGTCGCCTTCGGTCACCTCGGCCTCGCGCAGGCAGTAGAACCACAGTGGCGTGGCATCCAGCATGCCATTGTCGCTGAGCACCTGACCACCAGTGCCATTGGCCAACGTGGCTTCTTGAAGAACCTGAAGCCCTTTCTGTTCCGTGGGCGGGGGCACGTCGGGGCAGTCGTGGTCATAGGCAACCTGATAGATGCTGCTCTCGACCGAAGGTGCATCCGAGGCGTCAAATGCATTGATCGCAGCGGCCACGCTTTGCCCGGTTGGAATGTTCAGGCGGTGACCACGGCGCAGGTTGCGCTCTGCGAGATGCCGCAGGATGCGTTGCAATTCACCGCCGTCGTTGCTTTCTTTGAACATGTCGGTCAGCGGTGGCGCAAGTTTCGTGTCGATCTTGCGTGCGCGGTGATCAGGATGATCTGGGCTGTCTTTGGCAAAGTTGTTCCAGTCAATGACCCAGTTGGACGGAAGCCGGTCAAAGCTTTGCCCGATCGAGGTCTGACCCAGATTGTCACCGCCCGTGAACGAGAACAGATCCAGGAAACTCGCACGCGGTTTCAACGTACCGGGCCGTCCGAAGTTGCTGTTATGATCATATTCGGCGCGCACCATCGAGTGTCCGAACCGGAACGCGGCAACCGAAAACTCAAGCGGCAGCGGCAGTTCAGCGGCAGTTTTGGCGACCCGCTCACGGAACGCCTTGTAAAGCGGCGCACCTGCGGCCTTGACCCCTTCAACGACAGAAGGCTGGCAGACTTTGGGCAGATAGACGTTCACGACCATCCACTGATAGATCATTGTCGTCAGACGCTTGGCCTCGACAAAGCGGTCATCGGGATCTGCGATACTGCCTTCAAGGCTTTCTGCGATGGCGTTGTGAAAGCGCAGGAAAGCAAGGTGCAGCTGTGCGACAAGCAGGTTTTCATCGTTGCGCCCATCGCCGATCATCGCGCGGGGACGATTGATCTGCCCACCGGATTTGAACCCTTCCTTGAAGGGGCCATCGGGCAATGCGTCGATATCCGCCTCGGTCAGCCCTGACGCGGGATCGTCGATCATATCGCCAAGCCGGGGCAGGTCGGCCTTGCCGTCGGCAGGCATCGGGATCGTATCGCCCGGCGATGGTGCCAGTTCGCCCAGACGCATCTTGGCACGGTCGTTGGGATCGCGCAGAGCGTCACGCACCTTGATCGTAAACGGTGTGTCAGACGGGCCTTCGCCATAAAGGCTGTCAAGCCGCAAAGACCCGTTGCGCAGGTTGACGATGTTGCTGACCACATCTGCCCGGTCCAGTGGCGGGACAACTGGCCCCGTCATTTCCGAGATCGGATTGGGTTGTGGTGCGTCACGGTCGGTATTGGCCGTAATGTCGTGGTCGATAAACTGGCCGAAATAGGTCATGATCGGCGGGTTATCACCGTCGGCGTCGGCGGGATCGCCTGCCGCTTCTGTCATCGCGTCCGCCAATGCCTTGAGTGCGTCAACGGTTGCGGCATCGTCGCCGGGCACTCCGGCGGCATCGGGGAACATATACCCAAAGCTTTGTGCGTCACTGCCGGAAAGCCCGGCTTCGACCCCTTGGGTCGCGACGCTTTCCATTTTGGCGCCCGGTGCGACGGCTGAAATCCGTCTCGTACCGCCCGGGATGGTGCCGCTTTCGGTTTGTCCGTCTTTTGGCAGAACAATGCGCTGCCCGTGTCCAAGTGCGAAAAGCATGATTAGTCTCCTTGGTAATGGTTAAATGGCAAAACTGAAACTTCGAAGGGTCAGGCTGTGGAAAATCTCCTTTCTGTCGGGGGCCTTAACCCCAGTTTCGACTGATTGCCGGGACGAAATGCGCGTAATTGCGTGTCCCGAACAGGCCCGCGAAATGCAGGCCGCACATCGTTGGTCCGCCTGTCAGGCTTACAATGCCTGACCCCGATGAACCCCCGAGTGTCGTTGCATCATGTGTGAACACATGCTGCGTTTGCTGGTCGCCGGGAAAGAACCCCGGTTTGACGCTGATCCGGCCGGGTGACAGGCGTTTCACGCCGAACTTGTCACCGATCAAGGCCATGACCAGCGCCTTGGATATCGTCTGGTCATCATCATCGTCTGCATCGACAAGCCATGACCCCCACGGTCTGGCGGGATGTCCAATGTTCATGAACCATTCCGAGGCGAGAACATCCTGGGCGTTGGCATCGCTTGTCAAAGGAACGGGGTCCGGGAAGTCGCGATCATCGGCAGGCACCAGCGTCAGCAGGGCGGCGTCCACATGACCGGGATTGACGGTTCCGGCGATCACATCTGGCCCGGCCCAATGCACATCCGCGATACGAAAGACCGCGTTTGGCGCAGTGTCACGATCAGCCTCGACTGCGAAATCGACGTAGAACAGATCTTTGAGGAACCATTGCCCCATGGATTGGATTGCGATTTCCTCTAATACATGACGTGCGGTGGCGACCCGCCCGTCCTTGAGCATCCACGCCGAACCATAGACCTGATCCGCCGACCGATCCGGCCCGCGAATGATCCGCCCTGACGCTTTGATGGCATTGCGGATATGGACCTCATTGTCCTTGACCTCGTCAAGCCAGCCACTCGTCACCAGCTTGGGATCGTCCAGATCGACAAAGCCGTCACGGACATATAGCGCAGGTCGGCTGCCATCTAGCAGGATCATCGCCTCGGCTGTTCCGAATTGTGCGTCGTCCAACGGCACGTCGTCCGCTTCACCGCCAAGAAGCTTGTAGATGGTAGCGGCGTTCTTGCGGAAATGTGCAGCGCCTTCGGCATCAACCGGAACAGTGGGTTTTTCCACGGCATCGGTTGCAATCGTGAACTCAAGCCGGTCAAGCCGTTCCTTTTGTTCATCGCGTGAAAATGTAGCGTTTCCAGCGGGCGTTTCGAATTGCCTGCGCATATCGCCAACCGTCAGGGTGCCGCCTTCAACCGCGCCATCGACGATCGCTGGCGCGACAGGTTCGTCGGGCTGCCAGATGCCGCAAAGCTGATCCTGGCCCATGGCCAGAACTTTTGATGCCAGCCAGGCAGCCAGAGCACTGGCAAGAACGGCAGGCACCGCCAGAGGACCGGTCACAAGCCACCCCGCGATCGCACCCGACAGCCCGACCTTGCCTTTGTCGACTGCGTCGAGAACGGCGACTTCAATCGTATTGTCAGCCTGACCACCGCAGATCAGATCGCGCAAATTGCCCTCCCAGTTGCGGATCAACCGGCGGGTCGCATGCCGTAGGGATGTCAGCCCGATCTCGGTTGCCGGGCGGCCAAGCACC
>CBDTVH010000159.1:0-5594 GCA_965363665.1 uncultured Yoonia sp.
GCGGCTCTGTCCGGTAATCGGTGCCGTAATCATGACCCACAAACAGCCGCGTTTTATCCGGCAGTTTCAGAATATCCTGCAAGGATCGGTATAGATCTTCGGCCGTCCCGCCGGGAAAGTCAGCGCGCGCTGTGCCGGCATCGGGCTGCATGAAGGTATCATGCACGAATGCGGCGTCGTCGCCGACGACATAGGTGATCGACCCCAGCGTATGTCCCGGCGACAGCATCACCCGCACCGGCAGCGTTCCGATCTCAAATGTATCGCCATCATCGAACAGGTGGTCAAAATCAGCCTCGGGATCAAAGGCATCAGGCATATTGTAATAATCGCGCCAAAGTTCCGCGATTTCGATTACTTTCCTGCCAATGCCGTTGGGCTTGTTCAGCCTTTCCTTCAGCAAAGCAGAGGCCATCAGATGATCCGCGTGCGGATGGGTGTCCAGTATCCATTCGATGTCCAGCCCTTCCTGCTTTGCGTGGCGCAGGATTCTATCCACGCTATCGGCATTTGTTGATGCACTTTCCGGGCTGAAACCAAGCACGGTATCAATCAAGGCCGCCTTTCGGGTTTCAGGGTCCGAGACCAGATACTGAATACTGCCGGTATCGTCGTCATAGAACCCGGTCACATCAGGTGAGCCTGCCCCAGATGATTTGCTTGTGCGTGAGAGTTTCATTTTATGCGCCTCCTTCTTTTCACGACAACAAACGAGATTTCCGAGGGTTCCAAGTTTGCCCTCATTGGCGGTGAATCCTGTCTTTGCGTTCGTCAAGCAAAACGAAGTCTTCGGCAGTAGACCCAAATCGTTTTCGCAATTGGGCGAGCGCATGCCGCCCACACCGCCACAACCAGCAACTGCTGCTATTGCAGCAGAAAGCGTTCGCTCAGGGGCAGGCTGGCTGCACCAAGGGCACGCGCATCGGGGCCGAGTGTACCGCTTGAAATCAAAGGGCGATGCATGCCGACCATATCGGATTTTGCGATCTGCGCGGTCACGGCTTCGGTCAAAGCCGCCGAAAGCGCGCGTGGCATCCACCCATCCACGATCACAAGGTCCAGATCAAGGATGGATTGCGCTGACAGCACCGCCTGCGCAAGCGCATGGGCGCACTGCTTTGTCCACTTGGCAAGAATGTCGTCGGGGATGTTCCAGTTATCCGTGGACTCCCATATCTGGCGCGGGCTAAGACCATGATCCGACATCATGTTTTCCAGTTCGCAGAGCGATGCAAATTCAATAAGCGGGCGTGAATTACCTTCAAAATCAAGCACTGCAAGCGGGCCGAAGCCCGCCGCGTTGCCCGTCGCCCCGGTGTAGAGAGAGTTCCCCAGAACAAGGCCGCCGCCGACAAAGAACGCGATGTAGAAACAAAGGGTGTTCGGTGGTAGCGGGCGTTTTCCAAAGACCATCTCGGCATTGCAGGCCGAGGTTGCATCGTTTTGCAGGAAGACGGGCAAGCCAATTTTGGCCTCGACTTCCTTTTGCAGATCCCGATGTTCCCAGTTCGCCATCAGCGACGCATCAACACCCAGACTGTCTGCCCAGCTCCATAAAAAGAACGGCATCGCAATGCCCAGCCCGGCAATTTTTGGCCGCAAGTGCGCAGGCAGGCGATCATGCAGGGCGTTGAAAGAGGTGTCTGAAAACTTCAGAACAGCGTCAAAATCGGGATAGTCGTAGATCTGTTTTTCCCGGTCGATGATTGTCCCCATAAAGTCGATGAGGATCATTTCAACCGAGCGCCGACCGACCTTCATTCCAAGAAAAAGCGCGCCTTCAGGATGAAGCGACAAGGGGACAGAAGGTTGCCCGATCCGCCCCCTGGACGGTGATCCGCGCAAGATAAGACCGTCCGTTTCCAAGGATTTGATCAGCCGCGCAACCGTTTGTGCGGACAGACCCGTGCGGCGCGCGATCTCTGCCTTGGGCAGGTTGGGGAAACGACGCAGCAGCGTCAGGATGACACGTTCATTCCCCTCGCGCATGCCACCCTGATTGGTGCCGCGCCCGACCTCGGGGCTTTCAACATCGCCTGAACCAACCTCATCACTGCTTTGCATCCATCACGCCAAACTTGAACATTCTTGCAGGATGATTCGTATCATAATAAATAACTCTCTGGAAGTTAGTTATTGACTCTGCGCCGGAAACGCTTCATTTCTCATGGCTACTGAGCGACGTAATCTAGTTCATGGGAGGACTAATAATGTTCAAATCAACCAAGACCGCCCTTTTGGGTGGCGCAATCGCCCTTGCCGGCAGCAGCGCAGCTTTTGCTGACGCGCACAGCACATCAGCTTGCCTGATCACAAAGACTGACACCAACCCGTTTTTCGTCAAAATGCGCGAAGGTGCGCAAGCAGCAGCAGAAGAACTGGGCGTTGAATTGTCCACCTTTGCCGGCCAGTTTGACGGCGACCACGAAACACAAGTGGCTGCAATCGAGACCTGCATCGCCTCTGGTGCCAAGGGTATCTTGCTGACGGCGTCCGATACGTCGTCCATCACATCAGCGGTCCAGCAAGCCCGCGACGCTGGCCTGCTGGTTATCGCGCTTGATACACCGCTTGACCCTGCGGATGCGGCTGACTCGACCTTTGCGACGGACAATTTCGAAGCAGGTCGCCTGATCGGTGCCTGGGCTGCGGGCCAGTTGGGTGATGCGGCGGCAGATGCAAAAATCGGCCTTCTGAACATCAACGTCAGCCAGCCAACTGTCGGCGTCTTGCGCAACCAGGGTTTCCTGCAAGGCTTTGGTATCGACCTTGGCGATCCATCACGTTGGGGTGACGAAACCGATCCGCGCATCGTCGGGCATGACGTGTCCAACGGCGCCGAAGAAGGCGGCCGCACCGGTATGGAAAGCCTGCTGGCCCAGGATCCGATGATCAACGTAGTCTATACGATCAACGAACCGGCGGCGGCTGGCGCCTATGAGGCGCTCAAGTCGATCGGCCGTGAAAATGACGTACTGATCGTGTCGGTTGACGGTGGCTGCCCCGGTGTCACGAACGTTGCTGAAGGCGTAATTGGCGCGACGGCACAGCAGTATCCACTGGATATGGCCCGCCTGGGCATCGAGGCGATTGTCACCTTCGCGGCTGACGGCACATTGCCCGAAAACTCCGAAGGTCTGGATTTCTTCAACACCGGTGTGTCCCTGATCACGGATTCGCCTGTGGACGGCGTGCCGTCGATCACATCCGAAGAAGGACTGGAACTGTGCTGGGGCTAACGCCATCCAGCTGATAAAAAGATACGTCCGGCCTATCAATCAGTGCCGGGCGTGTCTGCGACAGGCATCGAACCGGCGGAGGGACCCATGTCCGACAACTACGAAAGCGCTGTGAACAAAACAGAGGCCGTCGCGGAGTTTGACCGCGGCACACGCACCTTTGCCCACCGTGTGCAACACACACTGCATGTGACGCCGTCCTTGGTGCCTTTGATGGTGCTGATGGCTGCCATCGTGATCTTTGCGCTTTTATTGGGCGAACGGTTCTTATCGCCATTCGCACTGACATTGATCCTTCAGCAGGTGCAGATTGTGGGCATCGTGGCTTTGGCACAATCTCTGGTGATCCTGACCGCCGGGATCGACCTTTCGGTGGGTGCCGTCATGGTCTTGTCCTCGGTGGTCATGGGACAATTCACGTTCCGTTACGGGTTTCCGCCTGAACTGGCGATTGTCTGTGGCCTGATGTGTGGCGCGCTTTGTGGTTTCATTTCCGGCAGCCTTGTGGCGATCATGAAACTGCCGCCGTTCATTGTGACCCTTGGCATGTGGCAGATCGTGCTGGCGGCAAATTTTTTATATTCAAGAAATGAGACGATCCGCAGTCAGGATATCGAACGCGAGGCCCCGATCCTCCAGTTCTTTGGCGAGAGGCTTGAGGTCGGTGGCGCGATCTTCACCTACGGCGTGATCTTCATGATCATTCTGGCCGTTGTTCTGGCCTACGCCTTGCGCTCAACGGCCTGGGGGCGGCATGTCTATGCGGTCGGTGACGACCCGGAAGCAGCCGAACTTTCAGGCGTCAACGTCAAGCGTACGCTGATTTCGGTTTACACCTTGGCTGGCCTGATTTGTGCTTTTGCCGGTTGGGCCCTGATTGGCCGGATCGGGTCGGTTTCGCCGACCTCGGGGCAGTTGGCAAATATCGAAAGTATCACTGCGGTCGTGATCGGCGGCATCTCGCTTTTTGGTGGGCGTGGGTCCATTCTTGGTGCCCTTTTCGGGGCGCTGATCGTGGGTGTGTTCACGCTGGGCCTCAGGTTGGCGGGGGCAGACCCGCAATGGACGAACCTGCTGATCGGCTTGCTTATCATTGCCGCCGTCGGCGTCGACCAATGGATCCGGAGGGCCTCTGCATGACCGAACCTATCCTCAAAGCCCGCAATCTGGTGAAACGCTATGGACGCGTCACCGCGATCGACCATTGTGATTTTGAGCTGTATCCAGGCGAAATTCTTGCCGTGATCGGTGACAACGGCGCTGGCAAATCAAGCATGATCAAAGCCGTTTCAGGCGCCACGATCCCGGATGAGGGCGAGGTCTGGCTGGAAGGCAAAAAGGTGGCTTTCAGTTCACCCAACGAAGCGCGCAATGCAGGGATCGAGACGGTCTATCAGCAACTGGCGATGAGCCCGGCACTTTCAATCGCGGACAATATGTTCATGGGGCGTGAGATCCGCCGCAGCGGTTTTGCCGGTAAATACCTGCGGATGCTTGATAAGCCGCAAATGCAACGTATCGCCCGTGAAAAGCTGAATGAACTGGGCTTGATGACCATTCAAAACATCAATCAGGCCGTTGAAACGCTTTCGGGTGGCCAGCGGCAGGGTGTTGCCGTGGCGCGGGCTGCCGCGTTCGGCTCCAAGGTTATTATCCTGGACGAACCGACGGCCGCACTTGGCGTCAAGGAAAGCCGCAAGGTGCTTGAGTTGATCCAGGATGTGAAATCACGCGGCATTCCGATCATTCTGATCAGCCACAACATGCCCCATGTTTTCGAACTGGCTGACCGCATTCACATTCATCGGCTGGGAAAACGGCTCTGCGTCGTGAAACCGTCCGACGTTTCGATGTCAGACGCTGTCGCCCTGATGACCGGAGCCATGGAACCCGATGAGGTTGCGGCCTAAGTCCACAGGCCAGCCGAAATGCGCTAGCAAGTAGATCAAAACAAAAACGCCCACCAAATGGCGGGCGCTTTGTAAAACTGTTTTGATCGTACTGTCTTAGCGGCGCAGGCCCAGACGTTCGATCAGGCTTTGGTAACGAGCTTCGTCTTTGCTCTTGGTATAGTCCAACAGCTTGCGACGCAGGGCCACCATTTTCAGCAGACCACGACGACCGTGGTTGTCTTTCTTGTGGGTCTTGAAGTGCTCTGTCAGGGTCGCGATGCGGCTTGACAGGATAGCGACTTGCACCTCGGGGGAGCCAGTGTCGCCCTCTTTGGTTGCAAATTCCTTCATGATCCGTGTTTTTTCTTCAGCAGTAATCGACATCGGGGTCTCCTTTGTATCAAGGGTGAATGGCGCGATCCGGGATGTCGTCCAGAAAGGCCCGTGGAGGGTCCGTGCAGGG
>CBDTVH010000160.1:0-5565 GCA_965363665.1 uncultured Yoonia sp.
CCCGGCGCAATGGCATATCACCCAGCGTTGCGTCATACGCACCGCGCCTTTCCATACCGTCAGCCACAATGTTGTACCAACTGGCATCGCCTTCGCCAACATCGCCAGCGGCTCCCACGATCAGCCATTTTTCCGCACGCGTCATGGCAACATAAAGCAGGCGCATCCGCTCACGCGCTTGTTTGGCAGCAACAGCATCGCGCAAGGCGATGACGGCAGGCGCAGAGGATTTCGCCGGTGTCTTCCAGACCAGATGGCCGTCTGCTGGCAGCAGTTCCTGTTTTACCTGCACATCGCGCTTGGCGGTGTCTGGCAGAATGACAATCGGCGCTTCCAGCCCTTTTGCCCCATGCACCGTCATGACACGAATACGGTCGCCCTGACCTTCCATCTGGCGCTTGACCTCAAGATCGTCAGTTTCCATCCAGATCAGAAAACCGGTCAGACTGGGAACGCCCGTGCTTTCGTAAGCAAGGGCCTGAGACAGCAGCGCATCAATACCATCTTCTGCCTCAGGTCCCAAACGGGCCAGCAGCTTTCGGCGGCCATCGTGCCGGGTCAGGATACGTTCGATCAGGTCATAGGGACGCAGGAAATCCGATTTGCTGCGCAGATCGTTCAGGACGGCAAGCGTTTCGGTGTGGTCTGAATTGCGCAATGCTTCCCACAAAAAGCTTTTGTCGGGGCGGTGATGCGCCAGCGTGAAAAGATCTTGTTCAGACCACCCAAAAAGCGGCGAACGCAGCGCCGACGCCAAGGACAAGTCGTCTTCCGGCAAGGCAAGGAAGCTGAGAACCGCAGCAAGGTCCTTCACCGCCAGTTCCGCACCAACGCGAAGGCGGTCGGCGCCGGCAATTTTCAGGTCGGCGGCCTTACAGGCACGAATGATTTCGGCAAAAAGCTCGGACCGGCGCTGCACCAGTATCAGAAAATCGCCTTCTGTAATGGCGCGGCGGTTGTAGTCGCCGGTATTGCCGATTTCTTCCGGGATTGTCTCATGCGCGATCATGTGTCTGATCTGTTCGGCGACGCGCTGGGCCATCAGAACCGTGTGGTCGGTGGCGCTTGGTTCATCGACGGGTTTGAACCACTCGCGATTGTCCTCGACGACGGATTTTTCGATGACTGGCCAAAGGTCGACGCGACCGGGCATGTTTTCCTTGAACGCGATATGGGTCAGCGTGTCGTCCATCCCTTCCGCGCGATCCCCGATAAAGGTCTGATCCACAACGGAAAGTATAGCTTGTGATGACCGGAAGGAATG
Source organism: uncultured Yoonia sp. (assembly GCA_965363665.1). GTDB lineage: Bacteria > Pseudomonadota > Alphaproteobacteria > Rhodobacterales > Rhodobacteraceae > Yoonia. The sequence continues at coordinate 1,265 of CBDTVH010000160.1, forward strand.
GTCGAGCGATGTCACCTCAAACGATTTCTCGATCGCTTCATGTGCGTTTTTGAAATGCGCTTGCATCTGGTCAAAGGCAGCCGGGTCAGCACCCTGGAAGGAATAGATTGATTGCTTCTTGTCACCCACGACGAAAACAGTGCGTTCGCGATCCATCCGCGCACCTTCACCTGTGGCGAATTCCTGGGTCAGTTGTTCAATGACCGCCCATTGGGTTGGGCTGGTGTCTTGTGCTTCGTCGACAAGGATATGGTCGATCCCCCCGTCCAACCGGAACAACACCCATTGCGCAACATCGCGGTCGGTCAGCAGGGCCTTGGCCTTGCGGATCAAGTCGTCAAAATCCAGCGCACCCATCGCCAGTTTGCGATCTTCGTACGCGGGAATGAAAACGCTGGCGAAATCATAAAGCGCCTTGGTGCGATCCAGTGCCAGCAGCCCAAGACGACATGGGCGCATCTCTTCAACACGGCGCATGAGCGGCTCAATGTCGTCCATCACATCTTGATGGGCGGCGCGGGTGGCCTTTGTGGGAAGCGTGCCGATCTTGGCGGTGAACGGTTCCTTAGCCCCTTCGCCCGTCAGAAAGACGTTTTCAAGAGAAGCAAGAATATCGTGCGGCGCATGTTTGCGGTCAAGGATGGGGCGCAATGCATCTGCCGCTTTGATATCGTTCTTGGAACCTGTCGCACAAGCATCCACAAATTGCCGAAGCAGTCCTGCATCAAAGACATCATCCAATAGCTTTTCAACGGTCAGCCCCGCAGGAACACCAAGCGTCGTGCCGATTAACGCGTGATCGGGTTTTTCAATGAAGTATTCACGTTTGCCCGCAATCTCAGCGGTAAACTTATCAAGTTCGTTTCCAGTGAAATACGACAGCAGTTGATGAACCACCGCGGCTTGCGATCCCATAACGATGTCATCCACCACTTCGGCGCGCAAGATTTCTGCTTGTCGATCCTCCATTTCGCGGAATTGCGGGCTGACCTGTGCCTCTAACGGAAAGCGCCGAAGAACACCCGCGCAGAACGAGTGGATCGTTTGAATTTTCAAACCACCCGGCGTTTCAATCGCGCGGGCAAAAAGGGTGCGGGCCTTGCTAAGTTGCGTGGAGTCAATCTTGCGATCAACGCCCAAGTTCAGCAACTCAGTACGCAAATCACCATCCGACATCATCGCCCATGCGCCCAGCCGCTGGAACAGGCGGTTCTGCATCTCGGCGGCTGCGGCTTTGGTGTAGGTCAAGCAAAGGATGTTCTGCGGCGATACCTCTTCCAGCAACAGCCGCGCCACACGGTCGGTCAACACGCGCGTCTTGCCGGACCCGGCATTGGCTGACAGCCATGTCGATGTACGCGGATCGGCGGCATCAACCTGCCGTTGGGTGGCTGCATCGCGGATCATGTCAGCACCTGTGGTTCCGGATCATCACTGGTGTCCCATTCGCCGTAGCGCGACAGATGGTCATAATCGCTTTGGTCCGTCTTTGAGAAAAGAGCAAGACGGGCGGTATAACCGCGTTTTGGATCGTGCCAATTGGCGAAAAGCGTTTCCAGGTCCGCCCAAACCTGATCGGGGGGCTGTTTGTCGAGTGGGGCATCGACGTTACGCATGGCGGCATTGACCCCGATAAATGTGGCGCCCTTCACAGGTCGTGCCCCGACCGCTTCGAACGCGCCACGTTCGACCATCGCGGCTTCCAGCAAAAGCTGTTTGTCAAATTTTTCCTGTTGCGGGCCGGTGGGAACGACACCTGTCTTGTAGTCGTAGATCAGCGCCTCGCCTGTGTCGGTCAGGTCGATCCGGTCCGCCTTGCAGGTTAGCAAAACACCAGACGGGGCGACGATAATCTCGCCGTATTTCTCAATCAGGTGATCAGTTGCACGGGCTTGCCGGTCTGCCTCATCCGCAAGGAATTGGTCTGCGGTGCGATCCATGCGGGCCAGCCATTGTGCGCGGATCGTGGGCCAAGGGCAGTGTTCGTTGAACGCGTCGGTTGCTATTTGCATCAATGCGTCGCGGTCGTTGGGTCCATAACCTTCCCGAATGAAACGTTCGAGGATGCCATGTACGATGATCCCGCGCAGTGGCGCATCGGCCTTTGGGACCAATGGATCCAGCCGACTAAGGCGCAGTGTCTTGCGGGCATAGATCGCAAAGGGGTCGCGGATCAGGGTTTTGATCTGTGTGACCGACAGCTTTCTCGGGCGTGCCGCAACGGGCGGGCAAGGCGACGGGCGCGGCTCAGAAGATATGCGGTCATCAGGGGATGACAAAGCGTCTGCCATGACGCACCAGTGATCGCCTTTCGCCTTCATCGCGGATAGTGCTTCGGGGCCGCCTTGTTCGGGCAGGCCCTTTAGCAAATTTGTCAGTCGGTTCACCCAACGTGATGGCACGGTCTCTGCATCGGCCGACCGTTTGGCCCGTGTGATCCAAACTTCGCGCCCGGCGACGGCTTGCTGGTAATCGTGCGCGGACAAACCGATCCGTCTTTCAGGCAACAACAGTCCAGCTTCGCGACGCATCACGCGGTTCAACCAGGGATCGGGGGGTGGGGCTTCGGGCCAGACGCCGTCGTTCATGCCGCCAAGGATCGTCAGGTCGACGCCCTGCACCCGAGCCTCTAGCGTACCCCAGATCAGGATGCCCGGATGGCCCGCATCGCGGTCACGTACCGTGCCCTCGGCAATGACCGCACCAAAAAGCGACGCATAATCACGCGGCGTCATCACGCCCCCGGAATTTGCCACAAGTATCAGGTTATCGCAGATCTTGCGTGCTTCGCGGCCAGCCGTTTCATCCCAAAGACCACCGGCACCCGCTGCGGCAGGACCTGCGCACAGCTGCTCGGCAAGGCGGATGTGTTGATCCAGATGGGCGGCCAGCGCTTTCGTTCCTGTGTCCTCAAGCCCGGTCATCAGCCCTGCCAACCATGCAGCCCAGTCTTCGCGGCCTGACCCTTTCTTGGCCCATGTTAGAAGATCATCGGATTTGGGAAACGGTGGACCGTTCCTGCGTAAATGCAGTTCTAGGTCACGGGTATGGCGCAAATGTTCGCCGCGGTCATCGCGTTCGGAATGGCAAAGCGGATGTTTGAGCAGCGTCAATAGCGCCTCGCCCGTCAGCGCTTTGCCAAAAAGGTCGGCCACATGACGCAAAAAGCGGCCTGGCGGTGAAAGGGCCAATGGTGTGCCTGCGCTGTCATCGGGTTTGATATCCCACCGATCCAGTGCGGCCGTGACCTGTCTGGTCAGCATCCGATCCGGCGAAATGAGCGCAGCAGTGATCCCGTCCTCCGCCGCTTGCCTTAAACGCAACGCGATGGTTTCGGCCTCGGCGCGCGGGGATGCGGCTTCGACTAATGTCAGGCCATTGGTTGCCTGATGCAGATCACCCAAGTCTGGTCCATCAGACAGCCACTGATCCGTCACTGGCGCTGGGCGCAATGAGAGCGAGATCAGCGCATTACGTTTGGGATGCGCTGGGGATTGCGCCGACCATTGGGTCACATCGCTGCGCCCGAAACCAATCAAATCCATCAGTCGGCGAAAGCGAAATTGCGGATGATCTTCTGCGGTCAGGTCATCGTTCATCGCATGCCAATCCTGATCGGGTAGATCAAAGTCGAAGCCCGGCAGGATGATCGCCCCCTGCGGTAGCCGCGCTACGGCCTGCATGAAAAGCGCGGTCGCACCGCGTGAGCCAGTGGAACCAGCGATAATGATTGGATGCGCGGGTGGCTCGGTCGCCCATTTCTGGGTCAAAGCTTCGATCACCATGCGTTGCCGCGCCTCTTTGTCGGGCGGTTCGTTTTGTTGATCAAAAAAGGGCGTGATGATCCTAAGAAATGCCAGGGCGCGCTCCCAATGCCCTGACTGGTCTGTAACGTCCAAATTGGAGATGGCATCGGGGCTGACGCCTTCGCCCTGCATCTCATCCATCAATTTGGCAAGGCTGTCAGACAGATCATAAAGTGCCGCACGCGGGGCAAGATCAGGTTCCTGATCCAACAGTTTTGCGACAAACTGCGACAATTCCAGCCGACGTTGCAGGGGCGAAACCGCTGGCGGCAAATCCAGTGACACCGGGGCATTTGCAAGGTCAGTGATCAAGCGAACGCGCGGCAGAAGGCGTGCTGGTCCCTGATCAAAGACGGCTCTGATCCGGCGCTGCATTCGGGTGGTGTTCACATAAATCTCGACCCGCGCCAGATCGGTTGGTGTCATGTCTGCAGTGCGGGCGATCAGCCCGTCAACAAGGCCTTGCGCGAAATCGACGCCGGGTGGGCTGGCAAA
>CBDTVH010000161.1:0-5540 GCA_965363665.1 uncultured Yoonia sp.
ACTGGCTGGCGTCCTTGCTGCGTTCAATCGCTTCGACTGCCGCTTGGCGTTTGGCGATATCCGGGTCGGACAACTGGAATTGCACCAGCGCATCGCCAATGGCGCGGCGCACACCGCCGTTGGGGCGGGATTCGGTAAGGTCGTCTTCGCTTGCAGTCAGGGTTTCGCCGGTGTCGAGGTCTTGCAGAGTCGCTGTCGCGCCCTCTTCGATAAGTCGAAAGAACAGACCGTCGCTGTCGCGCTGCACAATCTTGCGGTCGCGCCAGCTTTCAAGGAAGGGCAGGGCCTGTGGCAGCCCGCTGGCAACCAGATCGTCCAGCACCACGCCCACACTGCGGCGGCCTGGCTGGAGCACTTCCTCTTGGTGGGTTTGCAGGATCTCTTGCACCGATTGGGCAGAAGCAGCGAAAGGCACAGCTAGCCACAGCGCAATCGCCAAGGAAATCAATCGTAACATGGAGTATTCAAGCCGATCTGTCAGGCGATGTTGGAGCGGGGCACGCGCGGCCCCGCTCCGATTTGGGCTTAGTAGTTCGAGGTCAGCTGAACGCAGGTTTCGGTTTCGGTGTTGTACATGCCGCAACCCAATTCCTGCCAATCTGACTTGAGGACCGCTGATTCAGGCAGATAATCTGTCCAGGCATCCCCAGGCACTTCGGACGTTTGGCTGACGATGTCGAACTGACCATCGGCGGTGATCTCACCAATCAGGACCGGCTTGGCAAGGTGATGGTTCGGCAACATGACCGCTGTGCCGCCTGTGAGGTTCGGGAACTCCTGCCCATACATTGCTTCACGCACCGCATCGACGTCTGTCGTGCCTGCTTCTGTCACCGCATTCACCCACATGTTGAAGCCGATATAATGCGCTTCCATCGGGTCGTTGGTGACACGGTCTTCGCCCATCTTGGCTTTCCAGGCTGCGACCCATTCGTCGTTCAGTTCAGACTCAGCGGACTGGAAATAGTTCCAGGCGGCGAGGTGGCCTACAAGGTCGGATGTATCCAGACCAGACAGTTCTTCTTCACCCACCGAGAAGGCAACGACCGGGATGTCATCGGCAGAGATACCGGCCGCGGCCAGCTCCTTGTAAAACCCGATGTTGGCGTCACCATTGATGGTGGAGATCACGCCAACCTGCTTGCCGTCAGCGCCGAGGGCTACGACGTCAGCCACGATCGTGGCCCAGTCAGAGTGACCGAAAGGTGTGTAGTTGACGAAGATATCTTCGGCAGGGATGCCGTTGTCCTGAAGGTAGGCTTCGAGAATGTTGTTGGTGGTGCGTGGGTAGACATAATCAGTACCAAGCAATGCGAATTTCTCAACGCCCAGTTCTTCAAGAAAATAATCGGTCGCAGGAATGGCCTGCTGGTTTGGTGCGGCACCTGTGTAGAACACGTTGCGCGAGCTTTCTTCGCCCTCGTATTGAACGGGATAGAACATCAGCCCGTTGAGTTCTTCCAGAACCGGCAATGCGGATTTGCGGCTGACGGATGTCCAGCTGCCAAAGATCACATCAACTTCGTTGACGGTCAGCAGCTCGCGCGCCTTTTCCGCAAAAAGCGGCCAGTCCGAGGCCGGATCGACCACGACCGCTTCGATTTCACAGCCCAGAAGCCCACCGGCGGCGTTCTGGTTCTCAATCAGCAGCTCCATCGTGTCTTTCAGCGTTGTTTCGGAAATCGCCATCGTGCCGGACAGTGAATGCAAAACACCCACTTTGATCGGATCGGCGCATTGCGCGGCAGCAATAGAGGTGGTGCCCAAAAGGGCGGTCAGTGCGAAAGTAGTGGTCTTCAATTTCATAGGTCATAGGCCCCCGTTATTGTCGCGGGTCGTTGAGGGGACGCAGACGCCCCTTTTCAACGGTGGACCAACCAAATAGGCAGGACCCGCAACAGTGATGTTGTGGTCGCGTGAGGGGATAAATCTTGCAGGATGACCCTTCGCGCGACGCTCGACTCATGCGAACAGACGTATTTGGTGCTGCGGTGCAGAAATTTGCCAGAGAAATGAGCACTGGTCGTTTTGGTCGCTTGGGTGTGCTGAAAAAAATGGCGGTAATCGCCTTTTCGCCTGTTTTTATGACATGACTTGGGCCAAAATCAGCAGGACATGAGTTAATGTGCATGCAAGGTGCGACGTTCCCGCAGGCTTCGGTTAGTTGCAAGCTCAGGGGAGATTTCGTCCTGCTTCGCCAGACAAAGCAAGATGTGGATAGATTGAAGACGAGGCGTGATCAAACCTGCGTCCAATCAAGCTGAGCGACTTTTCTTGCCGCCACCGATCCCACATCTCCGAATTTTGCCTGTCAGTGTAAAACGTCCTTGTCCGGTACTTGATGTCTCAACACGCCGTCTTTGAAAAAGACGTACCTATTGCGACCATCCTTTGAGCTCACAGGGACAAACCTGCCGTTTATCGCCCTTCGACGTTCACATTCACCTGCTCGCTTTCCAGCAGCTTCACTTCACGCTGTGGGAACGGGATGCTGATGTCGTGTTCCTTGAACGCGTCCCAAAGTGCCAGATAAACGTTGCCGCGGATGTTGGTCAGCCCGCCCGTGGGGTCTCTGATCCAGAACCGCAGCAGATAATCGACAGAACTGTCGCCAAAGCCTACGATGTGACAGACCGTCGGGCGGTTGCTCAGAACCCGGTCCACGCTTTGCGCCGCTTCAATCGCGATGCGTCGCACATCATGCGGGTTGTCGCTATACGCGGTGCCAAAGTTGATATCCAGGCGCACGAAGTCGTTGGAATGGGACCAGTTGACCACCTGTCCGGTGATCAGGTCTTCGTTCGGGATCAGATATTCGCGCCCATCGCGCGTAACCACTGAAACATACCGCGCGCCCAGCGAATTGATCCAGCCAAAGGTATCGCCAAGGCTGATCACGTCGCCGGGCTTGATGGATTTATCCAGCAGGATGATCACACCGGACACAAGGTTGGATACGACCTTTTGCAGACCAAAACCAAGGCCCACACCGATGGCACCTGACAACACCGCCAGACCCGTCAGGTCGATCCCCAGCGCGCGGACACCAAGGAACAGTGCTGCACCGTAAAATGCGACCTGCACGCCCTTGACGATCAGCACCTGCATCGAGGGGCTGATATCTTCGTTTGATTTGATCCGGTTCGACGTGGTGGTGGTAAAGAACCGCGCCAGCATGATCAGCACGCCAAGGATCACGAGGCCCTGTATCAAAAGCAGCAAAGAGAACCTGATCTCGCCAACGCTGAAGCCGATACTGTCCAGCAGTCTCTCGGCGACGTCCAGGAGGCCAAGTATTTGCAGCGTGGCCCAGGTCCAGGCTCCGTAGCGGACGAATTTTCGCAAAGTCGGGCTTTTGATCAGACGTGTCGCAAAGACAATCAACAGCCACGCCAGCGCCAAGGTGCCGATGACGCCAAGCAGATAACTGCGGCTGGGCCATGTGACTTCGCGCATGACGAAGATCACGATCCAGATCAGGGTGACAAAAAAGATCGCGCGCAAGCGTTGGTGCACGACGACAAGGATGCGCATCCGCCATTTCGGCCAGTTTTCGCGTGACCCCATCCAGGCGCGAATACGCGGCCCCAAAACGGCGCGCAGCAGGTGCGCAATCACAAAAACGCCGATTGCCATCAAGATCTGATAGAGGTTCCAGGTCCGAAACATGTTTTCGGCAAACAGTTGGCCCTGCATCAGCAGGTCATTGCCAATGTCGATGACCTCATCAAGGGGGGCCTCAAGCGGTTCGGTCGCCATTGGATTGTCTGTTGTTGTATCGTGCTGGGCCATTTTGCTTCTGATCAACTGCGTCTGCACAAGGTTGCATGCAGCTTTCATGCAAGCAAGCCGTGCTTTGCAACACGTGATCGACTAACCGCCCCCATAGACCCAGTCAGAGCTTGTTTGGCTGTGAGCGACCCGCTAACAATTTATTCAAATGCGATTTCAGAGAGCCACGTCATGGATATCACTATTATTTTGCTTCTTGTTGCGTCCGGGGCCTTGCTGATCCCTTTGTTGGGCGGTGATGACGATGACGATGAGAACGAAATCCGGGGCACGTTCGACGACGATGAGATCGAGGGCACCGAAGGTGATGACCTGATCCTTGGCTTCAGGGGCGATGACACGATCAACGGACGCGGTGGTGAGGATTTCATCAACGCGGGTCTTGGCAATGATACTGTCTTTGGCGGCGCTGACCGTGACGTCATTGAAGGGCGTGACGGTGATGACGAAATCTACGGCCAAGACGGCAGCGATACGCTGCTAGGCGGTTTGGGCAACGACCGTATTGACGGCGGGCGCGACTTTGACATCATCCGTGGCGGACGTGGCGATGATGTGATCCTTGGCGGCGCCCCCGCAACCGTCGGTGATGACGGCGAACTTATTCTCGACAGTAGCCGTGGTGACACGCTGCGTGGTGAAGGGGGCGATGATACCCTCTTTCTTTGGGGCGGGCAGGGCATAGCGGTTGGTGGTGCTGGTCAGGACACGCTTGTGCTTGTGACCGGGCAGGGCACGCTTGAGGACGAAGATGGTGAAACAGATTTCTTCATTCTCGCCAATGCCCAGGATGAAACGATCCCGACCCGCGGGACCATCACTGAATTCAACCCGGTGCAGGACACACTGACGCTGACCGTGGATGGCGAACTCGCCGATGGAGAGACGCCGCCGGACGTGACGTTCACGCTTGAGGCGCGATCAATCCTTGAAGAGACGCAAGTCGTAAACGGCGTTTTCGTCAGGGCAGAGATTGCCGAAGGCGAAGATCCGGTCGAGGGCAGCGAAGGCGCTGGCGTTTTCTTGCGTGGTGCAACGCTGGAACTGCTTGAAGGCGCTGATATCGAAGTGGTGTTCACCAATGGCGCTGATTATTTTGATCCCGAAAGCACCCTCGAAGACGTGATTGCGGCACGCGCGGTGCCACTGACCTGACTGGAAAAGACAGGTCGTTGCGTCGGCTTGCGTCAGCGGGCTTGGCACCGCGATTTCTTCCGCGCCGGCGTTGTCGGCAAAAACAGTGTCCTCGTGGCAGGACCGCTTGCAGCTAGGTGGCCGCGAAACAGGCTATCATGTGCTTTTCTCTCATGTTGATACGGGCAACTGCGCAAAGCTGATCACTCTTGCGAGCAGGGCCGTGCGCGTGTATCTGATCCTTTATGAAAAAGGTTTTTGACATGGATGATCGCGCCCGCCTGCCTTGGCGGTTCTTTGGCGCGCGCTGCACCATCCTTGCCCGCGGATAACACCGCAACGCTTCCGCACGCCTGACGACCACTGACATTCTGATAACGGGAGAGGACCATGTCCCCCAAAACGCTCTATGATAAAATCTGGGACGCGCATGTCGCCCATGAAGCCGATGACGGCACCTGCCTGCTGTATATCGACCGCCATCTGGTCCACGAAGTGACCAGCCCGCAAGCCTTTGAAGGGCTGCGTATGGCAGGCCGCAAGGTCCGTGCTCCGGAAAAGACGATCGCCGTGCCGGACCACAATGTGCAGATCGGAAGAGCACACGTCTGAAC
>CBDTVH010000162.1:0-5527 GCA_965363665.1 uncultured Yoonia sp.
GGCGATGCCGTGGTCCAGAGCCATTGGGACGATGATGTTCTTGTACATAGCGAACTCCTTAAAGGTCTGATCTTGCGCTAGGGGCGCAAAATGATTTTGGGCGCGGCAACAACGCCTGCGCGGATATCGGCAAAGGCCTGCTGCCCGTCGGAAAGTGGCCTTTCCTCTGTCCAGTCTAGCGCACCAAGGCGCCCATCGAAAATGGCTGCGGCCGTGTCGCGGAAATCCTGCGCGGTGTATGTGTAGGTGCCGATGAACGTGATCTCTTGCAGGGTCATGCGGCGGATGTCCAAACCGCCGGTGGCTTCGCCCAGACCGATGTGCATGATCACGCCGCCGGGGCGGGTGATCGCCGTGGCATCCGCACGTGTCGCGGCATAGCCGACGCCGTCGATCACCAGATCGGCTTCGGTGATGGTGCCGGGTACGACTGCGTTGAAGCCGTCGATGGTGTCGAGTGTTTCGCGTCGGAGGGCGTTGGGTTCGATCACGTGAATATCGGTCGCACCGAAGGCCCTTAGGCATAATGCCGCACCGACACCAATGGCCCCGCCGCCCACAACGACGCAGCGGGCCCCGGAAAGGGGGATGTCCAGTGCTTCGGCACCCAGTCGCACAGCGTGCCAACCACAGGCCAGCGGTTCTGCCAAGGCGGCTTTCGCCAGTGGCACATCGTCGGGCACCTCAACAAGGTTGCGGTCAGCCATGACCACCCATTCACCGAACGCGCCTTCACGCGGCGGCATCGAGATAATCATGCGATCTGGGCATAGGTTGTCGCGCCCGGATTTGCAGGCCTTGCACAACCCGCAAGTGGTCAGCGGATTGATCGTGACGCGCCTGCCATCAAGTGCGCCGCCTTTGACGGTGCCTGCGGCCTCGTGTCCAAGGATGACGGGGGCAGGGCGGCGTTCGTCGTGGCCGAGAAAGGCGTGCATGTCTGAACCGCAGATCCCCGAGGCCTCGATGCGGATCAGGCTTTGACCGGCGGCAGGCACCGGATCGGGCATGTACCGATAGACCAGCTTTTCCACGTCGTCGTAAACAAGCGCTTTCATTTGGCTGTGAACCCCCCGTCCACCATCAAGACTTGGCCCGTCACATAGGCGGACGCATCAGAGCAGAGAAAAAGCAGCGGGCCGTCGATGTCGGACAATTCGCCGTTACGGCCCACGCAGGTTTGGGCGGCGTTGCGCGCCGCGCGGTCCGGGTCGGCAAAGACCGGGCCTGTGAGTTCGGTTGGAAAGAAGCCGGGGCCGATTGCGTTGGCCGTGATGCCATCCTTGGACCAGGCTTCGGCCATTGCGCGCGTCAGTTGCGCGATGCCTGCCTTTGATGTGCCATAGGCGACGCCGCCGGGAAAGGCGCGTGTGGTCTGAAGCGAAGCGAAATTGACGATGCGGCCCCAGCCTTTGGCCTTCATCGCTGGCGCGAAGGCTTGGCTGAGAAAGAATGGCGCGGCAAGGTTGAGGTTCATGGTGATATCCCAGCCTGCGTCCGTGACCTCATCCGCCGTCTCACGCGTGTTGATCCCCGCCGCATGCACCAGAATATCCGGCGGCCCAAAGGGTGCCGCAATATCCCCCGCGGCCCCTTCGATTGCCCCCCGATCAGAAAGATCGGCAGTGACAACGGCAGCATGTGATCCCGTGGCGTTCGCCCAGGCCTCCAGTGCTTCCTTTCGCCGTGCCACGCCGACCACCTTGGCCCCAGCGGATGCCAAGACCGTTGCGGCCCTTTGCCCAAGCCCGGCACTTGCGCCAGTGACGCAGGCGACGCGACCCGTCAGGTCAAAGAGATCGCCGGGCTTACCCATGCGGGGTCAGATCGAAGTTTTCACCGGGGAAGTATTTGGCCAAACGCACATCAGCGGCGCGCGCGTGACCTTCCATGCCTTCAAGGCGCGAAATGCGGGCGGTCGCTTCGGCCACCCGTTTGGAGCCTTCACGAGTTGCTTTCTGCCATGTGACGATCTTCATGTATTTGTGGACCGACAAACCGCCCGTATAGGACGCGGCACCCGATGTTGGCAGAACGTGGTTCGTGCCGGATGCCTTGTCGCCATAGGACACGGTGGTTTCTTCGCCCAAGAACAGCGAGCCGTAGCAGCTGAGGCGATCCAGCCACCAAGGCAGGTCTTCGGCTTGTACGGTCAGGTGCTCTGGCGCGTAGTCATCTGAACAGGTGGCCATCTCTTCGCGGTCGGCACACAAGATCACTTCGGCGTAGTCGCGCCAAGCGGCGGCGGCGTTGTCGCGATTGACCTCTGGCAGATCGGCGATCAGGTCTGGCACGCGGTTCATCACGTCTTCGGCCAGTTCGCGGCTGTCGGTGACCAGCCAGACAGGTGAGTTGTAGCCATGCTCGGCCTGGCTCACCAGATCGGTCGCGACAATATGCGGATCGGCGGATTTGTCGGCCAGGATCAGGCTATCGGTTGGGCCTGCGATCATGTCGATGCCGACGCGGCCGAAAAGGATACGCTTGGCTTCGGCGACAAACTGGTTGCCGGGGCCGACGAGGATGTTCGCCTTCGGCAGGCCAAACAAGCCAAAGGTCATGGCCGCGACACCCTGCACACCGCCCATCGCCATGATCTTGTCCGCACCACAGATGTGGGCAGCGTAGATGATGGCAGGTGCAACGCCGATTTCAGGGCGTGGAGGAGAGGCGACGGCGATGTGGTTACAGCCTGCAACCTTTGCTGTCGTCACTGTCATGATCGCCGATGCGATGTGGCTGTAGCGGCCACCGGGAACATAACAGCCCGCTGCATCGACCGGGATCGCCTTTTGACCGGCAATCAGGCCCGGCACAATCTCGTATTCGATATTGCTGACTGTGGCTTTTTGCGCCTCTGCAAAGCGTTTCACATTGTCATGGGCGAACTGAATGTCTTCTTTCAGTTTCTGTGGGACCAGTGCCGTGGCCGCTTCGATCTCTTCGGGCGTGATCATGACGTTGCCGTCGTACTTGTCGAACTTGGCGGCATATTCCAGTGCCTTGGCGTCGCCGCCTTCTTCGATGTCGTTCAAGATGCCTTGAACAAGTTCATGAACATCAGATGCGCCGGACTGCGCCGTCAGGGTCGCCTTTTTGAGATACTCAAGTGCCATGCGAGATTTGCCTTACCTTGGAAAATGATTGCGTGAGAAGGGACTGAAGATCGGGCGCGCGGGTTTGGTCGTCGGGCGCGCCCGGCAAGAACGAGGTTCATTTGCGAAATTGTTGCCCAAAACGCCGCCTCCCCACCCGCTGCGTTGATTCTACGTCTATGTAAGCCTTTACATTGCCAAAATGCAAGCCTTTACATTTACCTCAGCGAACTATCTCTATGTTGTCGGCCCGGCTGCCGCCAAGGAACCACCAGGATTCGTCAGGAAAGGGAGACTGTTATAGCATCGCATCCAACACCGACGCTGCATGATGTTGCAGAAGCTGCGCGGGTTTCGACGGCAACCGTGTCGCGTTGTCTGAACTTTCCCGACAAAGTGGCCCCTGAGACGCGCCAAAAGGTCGAGGCGGCAATCGCAAAACTGGGGTATTCGCCCAACTTTGGGGCTCGTGTCATGGCCGCGCGGCGCACGAACACCATTGGCGCAATCATCCCGACAATGGAGAACGCGATCTTTGCGCGGGGGCTGGAGGCCTTTCAAAAAGAGCTTCGGTCCCATGGGTTCACGATGCTTGTTGCCAGCACTGCCTATCAGCCAAAAATCGAGGAAGAACAGATAAGATCGCTGGTGGCGCGGGGGGCCGATGCGCTTTTGCTGATAGGATATCACCGCGATTCCGAGATTTACCGGTTTCTGGCGGCGCAGGGATTGCCCGCGCTTGTGACATGGGCTTTCGACCCAGCTTCGCCGTTGCCATCCATTGGTTTTGATAACCGGGCCGCAATGCAGCAGATGGCAGCAAAAGTCATTGATCTGGGGCACCGCAGGTTGGCGCTGATTTCCGCAAGCATCAGTCAGAATGATCGTGCGGCGGCGCGGCGCGAAGGCATTGTCCTTGCCATGGCAGCCGCAGGTCTGGATGTCGCCAGCCTGCGTGTCGCCGAAACGACCTATGGGATCGAGGAAGGGGCCGCCGCGTTCGAAAGCCTGATGGCATCGACGGCGCCGCCCACCGCTGTCCTTTGCGGCAATGATGTTCTGGCGGTCGGGGCGCTGCGCCGCGCGCGTGAACTTGGCATTCGTGTGCCCGAGGATGTGTCTGTGACTGGCTTTGATGATATTGAACTGGCGCAGGTTGCCTTTCCGGCGCTGACAACTGTCCATGTGCCACATCGCGAAATGGGGCGCATGGCGGGCCGGTCGCTGGCAAAGCTGTTGCGTGACGGAGAATCGATTGTGCCGACAGAGTTGAAAACGCGGATTGTTTTCCGGGATACGCTTGGTTCCGCTTAGGTTGCAGCCTTGATTTCATGCTCTACCATGCGTATTTTGATACCTCATCCACAATGCTGACGAAAATATGTCCGAATTGTGACAAAATCTTTGCCCATTGTTGACACATTTGATAGCCTCTTGCGCATAGGCTATTGAATTTGGTGAATACTGTGTTGCGTTACGATTTTGAGATGTACCTCGTGGAAGATGCCCCCTGTTCGGCAGGGTCGGATCCCGCGAAAGGCCTTACCAGCCAAGGACAGGCGCGTTCAAATAAAGTTGTCGCCTTCTTTCGTGACCCACATACAGCCGATGTTGTGACGGCGGCACCACCCATTGTGCGCCTGTTTCTCGAAGAGGCCGGTTTTGAACTTTCTGACGCAGAACACTGGGAAGCCGATCAGCAGACGCGGGAATCTGATAATCAGTTGCGGCGCGCACTTGCCGTGCAATTGACTGCGGCGCTGTCGAACCGTGCCCTCAAAAAGGCGCTTGCCCGTGCGGCGGACGAAAGCGAATTCGACGTAGCGGCGTTTATTTCCGCGGTTGTGTCGAAAGAACCTTTGCAAACCAGTTCTGAGGATGCGGCGCCGCAGTGCACCATCATTCCCAGGCGCCCCAGCCAGTTGCGGTCACGCGGGCTGAAAAGCCGATGGCGTCCAGCCTAGGGGCGCGACAGAGGCTGGCAAAACACCTCAATCATCCTATTAGGGCCGATTGCTTTGCCTGTCGATGACAGTGCGCTTGCATCATAAGCCGCCCATTTCCTTGACGAACCTGACGACATCCTGGATGCCTTCGTCATGCTTGAGTGCGCAGAAAACAAAGGGCCGGTCGCCGCGCATACGGCTGCTGTCACGTTGCATCACGTCAAGTGACGCACCCACGTGCGGTGCCAGATCGGTCTTGTTGATCACCAGCAGGTCAGACCGTGTGATCGCCGGGCCGCCTTTGCGCGGTATTTCCTCGCCCGCCGCCACGTCAATGACGTAGATCGTGATATCCGCAAGTTCCGGGCTGAACGTGGCCGACAGATTATCGCCGCCGCTTTCAATCAACACCAGATCAAGGTCAGCATGGCGGTTCTGCATTTCTGCCACGGCCGCTAGATTGATCGAGGCGTCTTCCCGGATCGC
>CBDTVH010000163.1:0-5526 GCA_965363665.1 uncultured Yoonia sp.
ACGCGCCTCTGTCTCATCGGGTCCGTGCGAAAGGGTCGCGACCAGCCAATCGACAGCTTCGGCGGGGATCAACATCGCCGACGGCGCCACCTCCAGGTTCAACGCAAGCCCGATCCCCTGCCCTGCCAGCATTTCCGCCAAACCGCGGCCCGGAATGCCCGCATAGGGTGCAACACGGCCCACAAACTGCGACAAACGCTCTTCGCGATCAAAGACCAAGGTAAATTTCTGATCCTCGATTTCGAAAAGCTCAGGGCTGACCTGATCACCTTCGGTCTCGGCACTCAGCAGGATGAAAAGCTCTGTATCCGCCAACCGTTCATAAAACCGCAGGCGTGCCGCATCATCTTCGGAGGCGGCCTGCATGGCAGCATGGGCTTGGTCGAGGTCGGTCATTTCAATGCGTCTTTCACAGCGGTGCGCAGCGCGGGCAGCAAATCGGCCTCGAACCACGGATTTTTCTTCAGCCATGCGGTATTGCGCCACGACGGATGTGGCAAGGGAAACACGCGCGGTGCATGGTCGCGCCAATTCTGAACCGTTGCAGTCACGCTTTTCTGGGGGCCCAGATGCCACCGATGCGCATAGCCACCGATCACGACAGTCAAAGGCACCTCGCCAAGTGCTGCCATCACACGGTCGTGCCACGTTGCCCGACAAATCGGCGGCGGGGGCAGGTCAGAGCCATTGGCGTCGTAGCCGGGAAAGCAGAACGCCATCGGAACGATTGCAATTCTGCTGCGATCATAAAAGGTGTCGGGATCAGTCCCCAACCATTCACGCAGCCGGTCACCGGAACGATCCCAAAACGGTGTCCCTGCCGCGTGAACCCGCATTCCCGGGGCCTGACTGGCGATCAATATCTTTGGCGGCGTCTTGAACCAAACGACCGGACGCGGCTGATGGCGTGTCGCCGTTGCGGCAAAACGGTCAGCGCATAGCGTGCAGGCGGAAATCTCATCTTGCAGGGTCATTGCGGTTATCTCGGTTGAAGTGGCGGACGCTTAATTGGTGAAGGTAGATCAGCCTGCAACATACGCCAGTCTGATGAGGACAGTACCTATGGCCAGAATGCAGGGCGCGCTGCCTCAACTGATTGGGAAAATCGCTATAATCGTGCCGTAAAGTCGCGGTATGGAAATGTGATCAGTCATGTTAACCTTTGGTCGATATAAGAACGCACGCGAGGCAATGCGGGCTTGAGCGGGATGGAAATGCTAGAATTTGCAGAAGTTAGCAAATCGTTTTGGACAGGCACACAGCGCAAGGTGATCCTTGATCGCGCATCTTTTCGCGTTGAACTGGGCAACTCGCTGGGGATCTTGGCGCCGAACGGCACCGGAAAGACCACGCTGATCAACATGATGTCGGGGCTGGAAAAACCTGACGAAGGGACGATCAGGCGCGGGTGCCGCATCTCATTTCCGTTGGGGTTCATGGGGGGCACTGACAACACGCTGTCTGCCGTAGAAAACAGCCGCTTCATCGCGCGACTTTACGGGCTTGATCCAGATTATGTCGAGGCGTTTTGCCGGTGGTTATGCGGACTGGAAGAGTATTTCGACATGCCGCTTGGCACCTATTCGTCCGGTATGCGGGCGCGCTTTTCATTCGCGCTTTTGCTGGCCCTTGATTTCGATATCTACCTGATCGACGAGGGCATGCCCGGTGCCACAGATGCGGAGTTCAATCGCAAAGCCGGTGAAATCCTGCGGCAAAGACTGGAAAAAGCGACCGTCATCATCGTATCCCACCAACCTGCCGTGCTTGAGCGTCTTGCCAAGTCGGCCGCAGTGCTCAAAAATGGGCAACTGCATATGTTTGACACCTTGGAAGAGGCGCGCGTGCTTTATGACTACCAAACCCAAGGTTAAAAAATTCCGCGTCAGGCGGAAGACCCCCGAAGAGCTGGCGCAATCAGAGGCCGGTACCGAAGCTGTGCAAAAAGCCGAAGGCCCATCGCAGGCCGAACAGATTGCCGCCATCAGCAAAGAGGGGCTGACCGGGCGTCAATTGCGCATGGCGCGGCGCGTTGCACTTAAAAACGGGTTCGAAGCTTCGTCTGATTACGATGCCGTGCGCCAGCTGCGCGCGGCAGGCATTGATCCGTTCCAGCGCAGTTCGGTGCTGGAGCTGGTGAAACCGGACGGGTCGAAAGTGCCGGGGCGACGCGGACGGATACAATTGCCGGATACACGCCAGAACGACGCGATTTCGCTACCCTCAACCAACAGCCAAACCGCGTTGAACCGAAACGCCGCTGAGATTTTGCAGATCCAGCGTGACATCGCCCGCAGGCGTCAACGCAAGCTGGCCTTGCTGTTCACACGTTTGGCCTTTTTCGTGTTTCTGCCAACGTTCCTGTTTGGATGGTATTTCTACAATGTCGCGACACCGATGTACGCGACCAAATCCGAAATCGTGATCCAACAGGCCCAACCTCAAAGCGGCGGACCGCAAGGTCTGGCCACCTTGTTTCAGGGCACATCCATGGCGACCCAACAAGACAGTATCGCGGTGCAGTCCTATCTTGCATCCCGCGAGGCGATGTTGCGTTTGGACGCAGACCACGGTTTCAAGGAACACTTCTCAGATCCCGGCATCGACCCCATTCAGCGGCTTGAGGAGGATGCGACAAACGAACAGGCGTTCGGCCTTTATACCGATCATGTGAAGATCAGCTATGATCCGACCGAGGGGTTGATCCGGATGGAAGTGATCGCCCCTGATCCGGTCAAAAGCTATGAGTTTTCCCAGGCCTTGATCGGTTATGCCGAAGAACAGGTCGACCAGTTGACCGGACGACTGCGCGAGGATCAAATGCGCGGCGCCCTGCAAAGCTATGAAGAGGCAGAGCAGCGCCGCGCCCAGGCCCTTGCCACCTGGTTGGCCATCCAGGAGGACGTGCGCCAGATTGATCCGCAAAGTGAAAGCACGGCGCGGATGTCCCAGATCAACAACCTGGAAAGCGAAAAACAGCGGCTTGAACTGGTACTCCAATCGCGGCTGAACGTTGATCGCCCCAGCCAGGCGCAGGTGCAATCGCTGCGTGACCAGATCGCCAATATCGACGCATTGATCGCAACCTTGCGCGATCAGCTTGTTGGCGGCACGGGCCCGCAAACCTCGCTGGCCGCGCGAAATACTGAACTGCGGACGGCGGAAGAAAACTATTCCTTCCAGACAGCGATGGTGCAGCAGGCCCTCACCCAGATGGAGACCGCCCGTATTGAAGCCAACCGACAGGTTCGTTATCTGTCACAAAGCGTGCGCCCGGTTATTCCAGATCAGGCGACCTATCCACGCGCTTTTGAAAACACGATCCTGGCGTTTTTGATCTTTTCAGGCATCTACCTGATGGTGTCGATCACAGCTTCGATCCTTCGCGAACAGGTCAGCTCTTGATGCATACGGTCAATATTGGTGAACTGGCGGTCAGCAATGACCTGCCACTTTTGGTGATCGCAGGGCCCTGCCAGTTGGAAGGGACGGATCATGCCCAGATGATTGCTGGTCGTATGGCCGAGATTTGTGCAATGCACGGCGCGCAGTTCGTTTTCAAAGGGTCATACGACAAGGCGAACCGGACGTCGCTGGGTGGCAAGCGTGGCTTGGGCATGGACGAGGGCCTGAAAGTGATGCAGTCAGTCAAGGACAGCATCGGTTGCCCGGTCCTGACAGATATTCACGCCCCCGATCAGTGCGCCACCGTCGCCGAAGTCTGCGACATCATGCAGATCCCTGCGTTCCTATGTCGCCAAACTGATTTGCTTTTGGCTGCCGGCGAAACGGGTGCCGTAATCAATATCAAGAAAGGGCAGTTCCTGGCGCCATGGGACATGCCCAATGTGGTGTCCAAGGTGGAAAGCACCGGCAACAAGCGGATCATGCTGACTGAACGCGGCGCATCGTTTGGCTATAACACGCTGGTGGCTGACATGCGGTCACTGCCGACAATGGCCCGCACCGGTTATCCGGTCGTGATGGACGCGACCCATTCGGTCCAACAACCTGGCGGCATGGGCGGTTCATCAGGCGGGCAACGTGAATTTGCGCCGGTCATGGCGCGTGCGGCCGTGTCCCTTGGTATCGCCGCCGTCTTTATCGAAACCCATGAAGACCCCGACAATGCACCCTCTGACGGGCCAAACATGATCCCGCTTGATCAGATGGACAGCGTGATCAAAAGCCTGATGGCGTTCGATGCGCTGGCAAAAGCTGATCCACTTCGGGTGTGACAGAACGGTTTTTTCCTGCCACGCTATGGCATTGCCTGACGGATTGATTTCATGCGCTTCTTTGTAATCTTCGCCCTTCTTCTGTCGTTTGCCGTGCCAACCGTCGCCCAAGACGCGAACGGCACGATCACGACTGAAAACTCTGCCCAGCAGGATGCCGCAATTGCGATGCGTATCCGCGAAATCCTTTCAGAACTTGGCAATTACGAAGATGTCAGCGTCACCGTAAACGAAGGCGTCGTCACACTGCGCGGCACAACGACATCTGCGATTGAGGCGCTGGAGCTGGAACCACTTGCAAACCGCGTGGAAGGTGTTGTTGCAGTGCGCAATCGGGTGACCGAAACAACCGACATTGGTGACCGCCTGAACCCTGCGATTGAACGGTTCCGCGCACGCATCGACCAATTCATCATCTTTTTACCACTCGCGCTGATCGCAGGGGCCGCCTTTGTGCTGGTCGTCATCATCGGCTTTGCCCTTGCACGGATGCGCCAACCCTGGGAACGCCTTGCACCCAACGCCTTTATTGCCGAAATTTATCGTCAGCTTTTGCGTATCGCTTTCGTGATCTTCGGGATCGTGATCGCACTGGATATTCTCAACGCAACTGCTTTGCTCAGTACCATCCTGGGGGCGGCTGGTATCATCGGTCTGGCCTTGGGTTTCGCGGTCCGCGACACCGTGGAAAACTTCATCGCGTCGGTCATGCTGTCGTTCCGTCAACCTTTTCGGCCCAATGATACGGTCGAAATCAACGGCGATACCGGCAAGGTCATCCGCCTGACAAGTCGCGCCACGATCCTTCTTTCCTTTGACGGAAACCACATCCGAATCCCAAACGCGACCGTTTTTAAAAGCCGGATCATCAACTACACACAGAACGCCGAGCGCCGGTTCACGTTTTCAATCATGGTAGAGCGTGACGCCGACCTGCAAACAACGCGCGCCTTGATCGGCCAGACCGTACAAGACCTGCCCTACATTCTGAGCGAGCCCGCCGCACAGACATGGATCGAAGCCCTGCATCCTGCCGGCATGGAATTCGTCGTCACTGGCTGGGTTGACCAGAATGAAACGTCGATCGTCCTGGCCAAAGGCGAAGCGCTGCGGCAGGTAAAATTGGCCATACAGGGCGCAGGTATCGTTATCCCGGATGCAACTCAGGCTGTGCAACTGTCACGCGATGCAAAACCCGAAATCCCGGAGGCGCGCGAAAGCAGGCAGGTCGAAACAGTCGATGCCAGCGAAAACGCGGCATTGGAGCGAATTGTCGATGCCGAACGCC
>CBDTVH010000164.1:0-5518 GCA_965363665.1 uncultured Yoonia sp.
GTGCCAGTCCCGAAGAAGGGGTCAAGGACCACATCGCCGGGGTTCGTGGTGGCAACAAGGACGCGGTGCAAGAGGGACTGCGGTTTTTGCGTGGGATGCGCCTTTTCGCCCATCTCATTCTTCAGACGCTCGTGACCGGTGCAGATGGGCAGAACCCAGTCAGACCGCATCTGAACGCCCTCATTCAGGGCTTTGAGCGCTTCGTAATTGAAGGTGTACTTGCTGGCCTCTTCTTTCGAGGCCCAGATCAGTGTCTCATGGGCATTCGTCAGGCGCTTGCCCCGGAAATTCGGCATCGGGTTCGATTTGCGCCAGACCACGTCGTTGAGAATCCAGAACCCTTGGTTCTGCAACTCGGCACCCATGCGGAAGACATTGTGATAGCTGCCGATCACCCAGATCGCGCCATTCGGTTTCAGCAGACGGCGGGCGGCGGCGAGCCATTCTTTGGTAAATTTGTCATAGGCTTTGAAGCTGTCGAATTGGTCCCACGCATCATCGACGGCATCGACCTTGGAATTGTCGGGGCGATGCAGATCGCCCTTTAATTGCAGGTTGTAGGGGGGGTCAGCAAAGATCAGGTCAACCGAACCCGCAGGCAGGCTGTTCATCACGTCGATGCAGTCACCATCAACAATCGTATTCAGTGGGAGCGCGGAAGCCCCCTTTGCTTTCGTTTTAATCGTCATAACTTGCCTCTAAGCCCCGGCGGGTGTTCCCGCTCTTTGGTTGAGCCCAATGTGAGTCAGAGGCGATTCCGTGTCAAAATCTTTATTGATTCAGTCACTTACGTTTTCATCTTGATACAATATATTGTGTATCGGCTTGAACGAACGTCTATGAGGTTCTGTGACGCCAAACTGCTGAAGGCCCAATTTATGTTGGGCTGTGGGGTATCCCGCGTTCTTATCCCAGCCGTAGTGGGGATGCTGTTGCGCCAATGCCACCATGTGTCTGTCGCGCCACACCTTCGCCACGATAGAGGCCGCTGCAATGCTCAGACTACGGGCGTCACCTTTGATGATTGTCTCGGATGAAAGGCCCAGATCACGCGGGATCATGTTGCCGTCGATCAACGCATGGTCAGCAGGTCGGGCTAGCCCGGCAATCGCGCGAACCATCGCGATGTGCGATGCGCGCAGGATGTTATGAGCATCAATTTCAGCAACCGTGGCTTCCGCAATCGACACATCCGCGACCGCCAGCAATTCATCGCAAAGGGCATCGCGCCGTTTGGCGGTGAGTTTCTTGCTGTCGTTCAGTCCTTCGGGGATATTCGCCGGGTCAAGAATGACAGCGGCAGCAACCACAGGCCCTGCCAGCGGACCCCGCCCGACCTCATCCACGCCTGCGATATGCAAAAAACCACGCTTTTGCGCGGCTGTTTCAAAACTGAAGTCAGGTTTGGTCATGGGGTCAGTGACCAGAATGTGCGTGTCACTTCAAGCAAAAAGGGGCAGAGAGCCATGTCCAAACTCTCTGCCCCGCGTGGGTGCTTGCCTTCCGACGCCTTATGCGGCGTCCTTATTGACTGGACAAACACCCAAGGTGGCGCGGTAACCGGGGCTGTGAAACCGCGCTTGATGCCAGCGCGTTAGTTGCGCCGGTCAGAACGGTATCCCTGCTCGCGCAGGCAAAGGGGGTCGTAACCACGGCGCGGGCCATCATTTGTGTAAAGCCGCACGGCGCAACGATCAGGCAGGCGGTTCACGTGGCGGTAGTTGCGTTCAAGGCAGCGCTGACCGAAAATCCGCTGATGTCCGAACCGGGTTTCAACGGTACGCAGGCAGGCATGCGGCAGCACACGGCGGGCGTTGCTGTTGCTTTGGTGCTGGCGGTTCAGATCTGACCAGTTGTTATTGCGGTTGATCCCGTTCCACTGCGGCGTGTCATGGACCTGGGTGCTGCGGTTGCGGTCCTTGTTCCGGTCGCGGTTTTCTTCGATAGCCGCGCCGATCACGGCGACGGCGGCAAGGCCGATCAAAAGCTTGCCGACGTCTTCGCGGTCAAGCCCCTGAGCCTGAAGCGGTGTGGTGCTGGCCAGGGTCAAAGACAATGCGGTGATCCCTGCAATCAATGGCTTAAACATATCTGCGTCCTTTCGGTTCGGGTGCCTTGGTGGTGGCGATGAACCGAAATTGAGGCCGATGCTGCTTGCCAAACAATAACGGGGGATGGTTATACGATTGCCATCGCGATAACATCCGGCGTTATTGAATATCAGAACAGCTTTGGATCAGGTGGAGCGCATGAAACATCTTTCTTTCTCATTCATGGCTCTGATACTGAGCACGACCATCGCGCAAGCGGCCTGCTATGCCGACTATAAGGCAAAGCAGGACAATCCCCTACGGCTCCACTATGGGGTGGCAGAGGTGCGCGGCGAGTGTTCTGTCGGATCAGCCCAAAACCAGCTGCGTGACCGGCTGGCTGGTGATGGCTGGCAGCTTTTGAATGTGCTTGGCGTCTTTGATGACGCCGGCCTTGATGAAAGAAAGGACAGCGCAGGTGAGTACTTCCTCCGCTACTGAAGCACGTGAAATCGGCAACAGAATCGTCGTCGCGGGGATTGCGGCGATTGTTCTGATCCTGGCGATTGCAGCGGTGCTGCTGTTTATCAACCTGCCCGATGCCAACGCATTCAACATGCGGGTCGAGCGGCTGTTCGTTGAAAACGACAATCTGACCAGCAATGCCGAGATCAAGCTGCTTGAGATCCTGGCTGGGTCCGGGACGGCATTTTCAGACACACTGGCGTCATATCGTTTTGTCATCTTTGTCTTGCTGATCTTTGCAACGGCGCTTTTAGTCGCCGCCGTCGCGTTTCTTGTCATGCTCATCGCGTTGAACCGCCGCATGGGCCGGATTGAACGGCAGGGGATTGAGGTGAATTCGCTGACGATCAGCCGTGATGAAAAGGCTGTCTACCTGAACGATTTTGAATTCAAGCTGACAGATGCTGCCATCGAAACGCTGTCTGTCCTGGCCGAAGCCCGGATGGACGACGAAGTGCTGACCGGTGCCGAGATTGAGGGCGTCATATCAGGACGCGACGCAGCCGATTGCGACGAAGCCGCCGGGGCCACCCGGATCAAACGCTTGCGGGACACATTGGGCAATCAGATGATGAGCGAACTGCTGGTCAAGAACATTGCCCGCAAAGGTTATGTGCTTGCCATCGACAAGGACGTCATTCGGATGATCTGACCGGTTGTGATAAAGCGGAAAGGTGTTTCCAATTCTTCAACAGTTTGTTTGCCAAGCTGGAAAAGAGTCGACGCTTGATACAATTTTAAGGCGAGTAGATATATAATTGATACAACTTTGACATACTCACTCCACATTCCAAAAGTAAACCGATCCCAGTTGATGAGTTTGTTTCGGTATTGAGTGATTGGGCAGTCGCACATGCGGCTGCCCTTACAGCTCCATCGCAAGCGGTGACAGCGGTTGCCGGACCTGAAACGCAACGAGGGCTCACGATGATTTTGGCTTTAGCTGTGGCGTAGGGTCTCACCGGGGGCAAGTGTCGGGCTCAGCGTGATAATCGGACCGTCGGCCACCTCTTCGCCAGCATTCAGGGCCGCAACGATCTGCGCGGCCTTCATGCCAATCTCGCGGCGGCACGCGTCCATGGTGGCAAGCCGCTTGGGCAACCCTTCCAGCAATTCGACACCATTGAAGCCCGCAAGGCCAACCTGGCCAGGCACGTCGATGCCTTGCTCCAGAAGATAAAGCAGACCACCCGCGCCGATCATATCGTTCGAGTAATAAAGGAAATCCAGGTCCGGTGTGCGTTCGATCATCTTGGCCGTCATCTCGCGGCCTTTCGCCAAAGCGGAACCGCCGGAGTAGAATTCCTGATCCGCAATCTCGATCCCGGCCTTGGCAAGCGTCCGGGTGAAGCCCTCAAACCGCTTGCGCGCACGGTGGTCCAAAGGCATTTTGGTACCCATGAAACCAATACGCTTATAGCCGGCGGCGATAATCTCTTCGGCCATTTTCCGGCCTGCGCGCCTATGCGAAATGCCAACACAGTGGTCGATAGGCTCTCCGTCGGTGTCCATGATCTCAACCACGGGGATACCGGCCTGCCGCAACATGGCCTGCGATGCCTCTGAGTGTTCGAGACCCGCGATAATCACGCCGGACGGCCGCCAGGACAGCATTTCAAACAGCACTTTTTCTTCTTTCTCGGGCATGTAGTCCGTCACGCCGACGACCGGCTGCAATTCTGTGCCCTCAAGCATTTCGGAAATACCTGACAGCACTTCGGGGAAAACCATATTGCCCAAAGACGGGATAATGACGGCAACAAGGTTCACCCGCTGCGACGCCAGCGCGCCTGCAATCTTGTTGGGGACATACCCTAACCGCTTGGCCGCATCCTGCACCTTCTGGCGGGTCGCGGCGCTGACGTCGCCTTTATTGCGCAAGACGCGGCTGACTGTCATCTCACTGACACCGGAGGCTTCGGAGACATCTCGCAGGGTCAGGGGGCGTTTGGGCATATTGGTCAAGGGTGAGGTCCTGTCAGTCGTTTTCTAAGTGTTAGCGGTGCTTGCGAACAAAAGCCAGAACAGCATCATCGTTGACCCCCGCAAGAAACGCAGGCATTCAAACGAGTGACAGACCCCGTGGCTCAACTGGATAGAGCAGCCCCCTCCTAAGGGGCAGGTTGCAGGTTCGAATCCTGCCGGGGTCGCCAACCTTGCCAATATGATTGCAGGACTGCCGATAGGCTGACGGTGTCCGTCTATGACCACTACTTTTCAGTGGCGTTGAAGACGAACAGGCTTTCACCTTTGATCTTATAACTGTTGATGAGTTCGGCCGCGCGTTCGGATGTCAGCCAGTCTTCCAGTTGCGCGACAAGATCAGATTTGACGTGCCCGTGCAGCGCGGGGTTCACCGGCAGATAAGCGTACTGGTTGAACAGCACCGGATCGCCTGCAAACAGCAGGGCCAGATCACCCTTGTTCGCGAAATTCAGCCAGCTGGCACGGTCAGACAGGACATAGGCATTCATTCCTGACGCAGTATTGAGCGCAGCACCCATGCCGGCACCCACGGCCCGATACCAATCGCCAAAGCTGCCGGGATCAAGCCCCGCATCACGCCACAAGGCAAGTTCCTTGCTGTGCGTGCCGCTGTCGTCACCACGGCTGACGAAAGGCACGGCGGCAGTCGCAATGCGTTGCAGGCTGTCGGTTGCTGTGGCTGCATCCCTGATCTGTGCCGGGTCATCCGACGGGCCGATAAGCACAAAATCGTTATACATGATCTCGCGCCGGTGCGTGCCATATCCTGCGGCCACGAACGCCTCTTCTGCGGCGCGGGAGTGGACGAGGATCGCATCAACATCGCCCGCCTCGCCCAGACGCATGGCCTGACCTGTGCCAACGATCAGAAGCTGCACTTCAAGCCCCAGGTCGGCCTGGATTTCGGGCAGCAGCACATCAGCCAGGCCAGAGTTGTGAAAGGATGTCGTGACCGCGAGGCGCAGGCTGTCCTGCGC
>CBDTVH010000165.1:0-5463 GCA_965363665.1 uncultured Yoonia sp.
GCATCGCCCAACTGGCTGTCGCGCAGACGGCTGACGGCATCGTATTCAGAAAGACCTTGCTGCGCCTTGGTTGTGGACTTGATGTGCCATTCTATCATGGGCAACCCAAGCGAGGCGCTGACCTGCCGCGCAAGCTCTGTCTTGCCCGTACCCGGTTCGCCTTTGACCAGAAGCGGACGTTCCAGCGTGACAGCCGCGTTGACGGCCATCGTCAGGTCGTCAGTTGCGACATATGTGTCCGTGCCGGTGAATTGCATGATCTCGCACCCTTTTGATTTCATGGGCAACCTAGCAGCTCAGTGGGGATCATCAACACCTTGCGAGCGGGGCAAATTGGGGGGGTGACAGCACGGATCGAAGGGAGTAAACCCGCCTCAAAATCGGGTGAGGGCGGCCGCACGGGGAATGATGCGGCACGCAGAGTGAAAGGGATTTAAGATGAAGGCCGAAGTGTTTCTTGCAGACGACTATCGCCCAGCTGACGACGAACCATTCATGAACGAAAGGCAGACCGAGTACTTCCGCCGCAAGCTGCTGAACTGGAAAGCCGAACTTCTGGAAGACAGCCGCGACACCGTCGCCGGCATGAAAGACCAGACCCGCAACATTCCCGATGTCGCCGACCGCGCGTCCGAAGAAACAGACCGTTCCCTGGAATTGCGCACCCGCGACCGCCAGCGCAAGCTGGTCACGAAAATTGACGCCGCCCTGCGCCGCATCGACGAAGGTGAATACGGCTATTGCGAAAAAACCGGTGAGCCGATTTCGCTGAAACGTCTGGATGCCCGCCCGATCGCGACGATGAGCCTTGAGGCGCAGGAACGTCACGAGCGCCGCGAAAAGGTCCACAGGGACGATTGATATGGCCCACAACCAAAGCCGCGACATTGCCATCATCGGCGGCGGCATTGGTGGTTTGACGGCCGCACTGGCGTTTGCCAAACGCGGTGCGAACGTGACGGTCTACGAACAAGCGCCTGAGCTGACAGAGGTTGGTGCCGGGTTGCAGATTACACCCAACGGTGCGCGCGCCCTGAATGCGCTGGGCATTGATGAAGCGTTGGCGTCAGCGGGTGTGACGGCGCAAGCTGTCGTGCCGATGGACGCGATGGCAAGCCGCGAGATCACGCGCTTTGACCTGTCCAACCAAAACCCGCCGTATCGGTTCTATCATCGTGCGGCATTGATCGACATTCTGGCACGTGGCTGTGAAGCGGCGGGCGTTTCGATCAGGTTGGGCGCGCGGATTGCCGGGCTTGAACCTGATGGCAGCTTTTCCGCGGATGGCGCCGATGTGCGCCCTGATCTGACCATCGGTGCGGATGGCATCCATTCGGTCGTGCGCGCGCTGATCAACGCCCCCACAAAGCCTTTCTTCACCGGCCAGGTGGCGTGGCGCGCGATGATCAAGACGGACAAGCTTGATCCGGTTGCCCGCATCTGGATGGCCCCGGGGCGGCATATGGTGACGTATCCGCTGACAAATGGCCGCTTGAATATCGTCGCCGTCCAGCAACGCAGCCAGTGGGCCGAAGAGGGCTGGAACCATGGTGATGATCCCGGCAATCTGCGGATGGCCTTTGCCGATTGCGGGTGGGAAGTGAAAAGCATCCTGGGTGATGTCGCAGAGGCCAACCTCTGGGGGTTGTTCCGGCATCCGGTCGCGGAAAACTGGCATGCGGGATCAGTGGTGATCCTTGGCGATGCCGCCCATCCAACGCTGCCGTTTCTGGCGCAAGGGGCGAACCTGGCGATTGAGGATGCCTATGTGCTGGCGCGATGCTGCGATGAAGCGGCATCATTGGATGACGCCTTGCGCAATTACCAAGCCAGGCGCCGTGCCCGCGTGATCAAGGCGATTGAAGCGGCCAACAAGAACGCGCGCGATTATCACCTTGGCGGCGTTCAGCGCAGTATTGCACATGCGGGGCTGAAGGCGTTGGGGAAGGTGGCACCGGCAGCTTTCCTGAACCGGCTCGGCTGGCTTTATGATCACGATGTGACGGCGTGAATTTTCGGATGATCCGTTTCTGCGACTAAACGATGGCGCGGCTTGGCGGAGTTGGCGACCCGCACTGATCGTTATACGGCGTGAGCGGCATCCATCACCAATTCCGGCTCGCCAGATGTGTCACGCGCTCCAGCACTTCGTGGCTGCGCCAATCGACCCGGTAAATCTCATCCTCGACCCGGAAATAAACCCAGCCATCGCTGACGGTCGGCAGGCCGTAGTAGCGGGCGTTCATCAGCATCGAATACTTGCCGCGTTCCAGCACGTCACCAATCTCAACCGGACCGGGCTGCGGTGTCAGCGGTTGCGGGATCGCCACGCAGGACGTACCGGGCACTGCGATGCGGCATTGCGCGACAGCAGCTTGCGGTGCCAGCAACGTGGTCAGCAGGGCCAGGGCAATCAGTCTTGTCATGGTGCTGTGGCTTTGGTTCATGGACGGATGATACCACAATCCGCGATCAGGCGGAAAGTTCCACCCAGACCGGTACATGATCGGAAGGTTTTTCGCGCCCGCGCACGTCGCTTTCGATCCAGCAGTTGTTGAGCAGATCAGCGCATTGCGGGGTCAGCAGGAAATGGTCGATGCGGATGCCGTCGTTCTTTTCCCAGGCGCCTGCCTGGTAGTCCCAGAATGAATAGTGGCCGGGGCCAGCTTCGCGGGCGCGAAACGCCTCGGTGAACCCAAGGTTCAGGATGCGGCGAAACGCGTCGCGGCTTTCGAGCCGAAACAAGGCGTCGTCACGCCATGCATCAGGGCGTGCTGCATCCTCGGCTTGGGGAATAACATTG
Organism: uncultured Yoonia sp.; assembly: GCA_965363665.1. Classification (GTDB taxonomy): domain Bacteria; phylum Pseudomonadota; class Alphaproteobacteria; order Rhodobacterales; family Rhodobacteraceae; genus Yoonia. The sequence continues at coordinate 2,804 of CBDTVH010000165.1, forward strand.
TAATCCCCGCACATGAGCGCCACTTCTTCATGTTGCAAAAGCTGTTGTGCGCGGTCATGCAGCCGTTCCATCCAGCGCAGTTTATAGTCATATTTTGGCCCCGGTGCAGGGTTGCCGTTGGGCAGGTAAAGCCCGCAGATGCGGACCGCTTTTTCACCAACGACGGTGGCCTCGATATAGCGGGCCTCTTCATCGTCAGCACCGTCGCGCCCGGCACCTTCCGCCCCCGGCAGGCCGCGTGTGACATCCTCCAGAGGAAGCTTTGACAATAACGCCACACCGTTGAAGCCCTTTTGCCCATGGGTTTCAACGTTGTAGCCTTTGTCTTCAAATACCTCGCGGGGGAAATTTTCATCTACCGACTTGATCTCTTGCAGCACCGCGATATCCGGCTGCGCTTCATCCAGCCAATCGGTCAGCGCCCCAATCCGGGCTTTGACGCCGTTGATGTTGAATGTCGCGATTTTCATTGGTGGCCCCGTCAAACTGTTCCACCGTTTTTGACAAGCGGCAACGGCAAACGCAACCTTGCATTCCCCGTACCGGCGGATAATCAATACTAGCGATGCTTGCAGGTTTTGCTGTTGTGTGGATCAGTTGGTCAACAAAGCTGGCATGCGTGAGTGTACTTTGGCAACTATGAATGGAATGGAATTGCAAGTCGTCGATCAACCTGATGGCTCTGTCGTGTTGACTGTTCTTGCGCGTAATCCGGTTATCGCGACCTTGGCTGCACTTATTGCCGGGCTGCCAGCGTTTGGCTGTCTGATTCTTGCCCTGATCGGGATTGCCGAAGGACAGCTTGGTACCGCGATCATGTTTCTTGCGATTGGCGCGGGCTGTGTCTGGCTGGCCTGGCGCTTTGGGTGGCAAGTGAAACGCTATCAGATCATCTTCGATACCGAGGGTATTCGGTCCGGTTCCAACAGTTTAGCCTATCCCGAAATTTCCGAAATCGTTGTCGATTTCAATGGTGGTGCGGCGTTTGATCCGGGCTCAATGCGCATCCCACGCAATACAACGCCGGGACATCACGTTTCAGTCAAGGCACGTGGTCAGTTGATTCCAATCACAACGGGGCTCAAGCTTCACCAAGCGCGAGAGGTGCGCGACGCCTGCGTCGCGGCTTTTGATAGATTTGCAACCGGGCCTTCAGCGTAAGCAGACGTGCGACTACATTACGGATCTGCAAGCTTACATCGAAAATGACGTGCCACACCCGCAAGACGACGTCGCATTGGGGTTGTTGATCACGAAACGTGCGCCGATCAGTTCTTCGCTGAAATCAATCACGGCGTCGGCAAGGAAAGGCAGCGACACGCTGTCGATCACCACGGTTTCGCCTTTCTCGGACAGCACCAGATCGTCATCTTTGGGGTCATCAAGGTCGATTTCATACTGAAACCCTGAACATCCGCCACCTTCGACGGCCACCCGCAGGGCCTTGCCTTGGGCGGATGCGCCGATCTCGGCCAGACGCTCGAACGCGCGGGGGGTGACTTTGGGGGGGACGGTGAACATGTGCAGGGCCTATCAGTTCTGTGTTAGCTGTAATATAGGGAACGCAGGCAAACACGACAAGACAGGCAATTAAAGATGGCAGCGCCATACGCAACCGACCCCGCAAACGCGCGGGGGCGGCTTTACCCTGAGGAGGAAAGCACCTTCCGCTCGCCTTTTCAGCGCGACCGGGATCGGATCATCCATGCCAGCGCCTTTCGGCGGCTGAAGCATAAGACGCAGGTTTTCATCGAACATGAAGGCGATTATTTCCGCACCCGTCTGACGCATTCGATTGAAGTGGCGCAGGTGGCGCGGACTGTAGCGGCGGCATTGGATCTGAACGTGGAGCTGACCGAGGCGGTCGCCCTGGCACATGATCTAGGCCACACCCCCTTCGGTCATGCCGGCCAGGATGCCCTCAACGCCTGTATGAAAGACCATGGCGGCTTCGAGCACAACCTGCAGTCGCTGCGCGTGGTGGACGAGCTGGAGGAGAAATATGCAGACTTCCCCGGCCTGAATCTCACCTACGAGACGCGGGAAGGCATCCTGAAGCACTGTTCGGCAAAAAACGCCCGGCAGCTGGGGGTGCACGATAGAATAGAATATCGAAAATCTAAATTATATGTACTATGAGCCTCATATAACTCCGGATGGAAAGAAAATGCTGTTCCTTTCAAATATGCCGGATATAGACGGAATTGAGGGAGATCAGGATATCTGGGCGTAATCCTGAGCGGTGGCGTGTCGTTGTGGTGGTGAGACCGGTGATCGGCACCGGTCGGCGAGGAGCGCACCACATGTTCGAGCACCACGGAGCACCAACCCGGTCGAGCGCACCGGGATCTCCCGGAAAGGTCGGCGACCAGCGCCGACGGCGGCGGCATCTCGCAGTCGTCGTCGCCGCGGCGAGCATCGCCACCGGGTTCGCAGCGACCACGGCGGCGGCCGATGGGCGCACTGCCCGGACGGAAGCGACGGCGTCGGCATCCCCTGCGGCGCGCACCGAGCCGATGCGATTGGAGTGCACTGGTCGTGATGGCGACGTGGCGTCGATCGGCTGTCGTTGGTCGGTGCCGGATGCCGCGGCCGGAATCCGGCTCATCCGCATCGCACTCGGTTCGGGCATGGGACGGGTCACCGTCCACCGCCCCGAC
>CBDTVH010000166.1:0-5437 GCA_965363665.1 uncultured Yoonia sp.
ATACCGCATTGATCACGGGCGACCTGACGTTGAACGGTATCACCAAGCCGGTGGTCCTTGATGCGACTTTGAACCAGGCTGGTATGCATCCCATGGAACAGAAGCCTTGGGCTGGCTTTGATGCGACAACGACGCTGTTGCGGTCGGACTTTGAGGTTGGTGCTTTTGCGCCTTTCGTCAGCGATGAAATCGAAGTCATGATCTCGATCGAAGCAATGCAGACTGAATAAGACGGTCCGAATGTGCGGGCTGTTGCGGCCGCTTCCCTTAGTTGGGAAGCGGCCTTTTTTGTTGTCTAGCGCGTTGCGGTCAGTGCAATGTCCACCGTCACGGCAAAGGCAAGGTTGCTTTCGTCGCTCATGCTTTGCCCGATGTTGAAGGTGCGGCGGTCGATGACGACAGAGCCATCCATCTGTGCTGTGTCCTGCTCGATGTTCAGCGTGAATGGCAGCGTCAGTGGCGCAGCTATATCCTTGATGGTAAGGGTACCGTCGGCAATATAGCCGCCGCTTCCGTCAGATGTGATGTCTGCCGCAAACACGGCGGTCGGAAATGCCTCTGCGTTGAAGAAATCGGTTCCGAGCGCGTCGTTCGTTACCGACCCGATCTGAAGTGAACCGATCGCGATTGTGGTTTCGACGTTGCCCAAAACGCCTGTGGCGTTTTCATCAAAGGTGATGGCGGCGGTCCAGTCATTGAATGCCCCGCTGACCGGGCTTCCGAATTGGGTGATTGTCAGCGCGATCTGCCCTTCGGTGACGGTCCATTCCGAAGACACCTGTGCAAGGTCGGCTTGCACCACATCTGATTTGGCGGTGTAAAGCCCCGCTGCCGCGCCCGTAGCGGTTGCTGCAACATAGATCGCCAGCGCTGCGATTGGCGCTGCAAGGTTGCTTTGATGCGCGCCGGTGGCGGTGTCGGAGTGCCCGAACCACATGCGCCGCAAGGTTGTGTCCTTGTCGACGAACTGGTGTTTCAGGGCGCCGGCGATGTGCAGCAGGATCGCGCCAATCAGGATCTTGCTCCAGACCCAGTGCAGACCGCCAAAGAGTTTTGCGATGCTTTCGTCGTTAGGCACAAAAGGAAGGTCCTGGCCGATCGGCAGAAGATGGGGCGCGAAGCCTTCTGTCGCCGCATGGTGGATCCAACCGGTAAGAGGAACGGCGACGAGCGAGATGTAAAGCAACCAATGCACAAGATCGGCGAGCATGGTTTCGACCTTGCGTTCAGGATGCAGCGTGCCCGGTTTGGTCTGGGTCAGCGCCCAGATGATCCGTGCCAACGCCACTGCAAACACGATAAGCCCGAGCGTTTTGTGCAGCGAAAAGAGCTGCGCTTTGAACGCAAGCTGCGCGTTGGTTTCGTAGGGCAGTCGGTTGGCGACTGCCCCAAGCGGGATCACCGTCAGGATCAAAAGCGCTGTCAGCCAATGAAAGGTTTTCGTAACGGTGCCATATGTGGCGGACTGCGTGGCTGACATGGGGAAACTCCGGTTTATCGTCTTATGCCTTAGCTAGCATATCTGACGTTGTCGGACAGGCCGTAGCATGTGCATAAACGCGGTGCCCTTGTGCAACGGTGATCATGAGATTGCGTGGCTGCTTGTGCGGGCGTGCCTGGCGCGGTAAGCGTCGGGTCACAAAAAGGCAACGATGAGGGGGCGTTTCCATGCGCGCATTTGTTTTTCCGGGGCAGGGTGCACAGGCAATTGGCATGGGTAAGGCCCTGGCCGAGGCCTATCCTTCTGCGAAAGCTGTGTTTGATGAGGTAGATGAAGCGTTGGGGCAGGATCTGTCAGGCTTGATCTGGGGCGGCGATATCGAAGAATTGACACTGACGACCAATGCCCAGCCTGCGTTGATGGCAACCTCGATGGCCGTCATGCGTGCGTTGGAAGCGGAAGGGGTCACCGTTGAGGCTGCGTCATTTGTGGCCGGTCATTCATTGGGTGAATATTCCGCGCTTGCGGCAGCTGGTGCGATTTCGGTGGCTGACACGGCCCGTTTGCTGCGTGCCCGTGGCGTGGCGATGCAAGAGGCTGTGCCGGTGGGTGTGGGCGCTATGGCGGCTGTGCTGGGGCTGGATCTTGCGGCGGTGAAAGAGGTTGCCGCAGAAGCGGCGCAGGGCGAGGTTTGTCAGGCAGCGAACGATAATGATCCCGCGCAAGTCGTTGTTTCAGGTCACAAAGCAGCAGTTGAGCGTGCTGTGGATATCGCCAAGGCGAAGGGCGCGAAACGTGCCCTGTTGTTACCCGTGAGCGCGCCTTTCCATTGCAGCCTGATGCAGCCTGCCGCAGATGCGATGGCCAGGGTGCTGGCAGATGTCACGATTGCCGACCCAAAGGTGCCGGTCGTCACCAATGTTCTGGCCGAGGCCGAACGGGACGGTGCGAAGATTGCGGAGCTTTTGGTCGCGCAAGTGACGGGATCGGTGCGCTGGCGCGAAAGCGTGATGTATATGGCCGCACAGGGCGTCACCGCGTTTTATGAAATTGGGGCAGGCAAGGCTTTGTCGGGGATGGTCAAGCGTATTGATCGTGGTTTATCGACGGCCGCTGTAGCGACGCCGGATGATGTTGCCGCCGCTGCTGCCGAGATAAATGGATAGAATAAAGAAGGATTTGTATATGTTTGATTTGAATGGAAAGAATGCTTTGATAACCGGTGCATCGGGTGGAATCGGCGGGGCCATTGCGAAGGCCCTTTATGATGCGGGTGCGACTGTTGCTTTATCCGGTACACGGGTTGCCCCGCTTGAGGAATTGGCGGCGTCATTGGGTGAGCGCGCACATGTCTTGCCCTGTGACCTGAGCAACGCAGAGGCGGTGACTGCGCTGCCCAAGCAGGCGGCCGAGGCGATGGGATCGGTGGATGTGCTGGTCAACAATGCGGGCATTACCCGCGATAACATCTTCATGCGCATGTCGGATGAAGAATGGTCGTCGGTGCTGGAGGTAAACCTGACCTCGACCATGCGCTTGTGCAAGGGTGTGATCCGCGGGATGATGAAATCCCGTTGGGGGCGGATCGTGAATATCTCTTCCGTTGTGGGTGCCACCGGCAATGCGGGGCAGGCGAACTATGCCGCATCCAAGGCGGGGATGGTGGGCATGTCAAAGTCGATCGCCTATGAAGTCGCAAGTCGTGGGATTACGGTGAATTGCGTGGCTCCGGGCTTTATTACAACGGCGATGACGGACAAACTGACCGAGGATCAAAAGTCCGCTATTTTGACACAGGTGCCTGCCGGTCGCATGGGGGATGCCGAAGAAATCGCCGCCGCCGTGTTGTATCTTTCCAGCCCCGAGGCCGCGTATGTTACCGGTACCACCTTGCATGTGAACGGCGGCATGGCCATGATCTGATCAGTCGTCACTTTACACGACCGAAAGCGTTTGCCATTGGTGATTTCTCTGTTATAGGCCTCGCAGATTTGTTGATTTGCGCATGTGACGCCACGTTAAATGTTGTGCAAGGCAGATAAGACCGCGACCCGTATATGGGCGCATAAGAATGGGTGAAAGCCCTGGGAACAACGGGCGAAAGCCCATAGAAACGTAAGGATTTGATATGAGCGACGTTGCAGACCGCGTACGCAAGATTGTTGTTGAGCATCTTGGTGTTGAAGAAGACAAAGTGACGGAATCTGCGTCCTTTATTGATGATCTGGGTGCTGACAGCCTCGATACCGTCGAGTTGGTCATGGCTTTCGAAGAAGAGTTCGGGATCGAGATCCCTGATGATGCAGCCGAGACCATCCAGACATTTGGTGACGCTGTTAAGTTCATTGAAGGCGCAAAGTAAGCGCTACGTCAGATTTTGCGATGCGGCGTCCCTTGGGGCGCCGTTTTGCGTTTCAGGCACAGACGCCGCCGCGCACACCGCGTCTACATCGGACAGGGAAAGCGATTTGCGAAACTGCACCCCGCTGTAGTGCGCATTGCTCCACATGACGGTTCCTTCGATCCATTGATCGAAGATCGCGATTTCGACAGGTTGTCCCTTTGGCAGGGGTCGGTCCGTTTGGTGCCGCAGTTTGGTGCCGTGGCAGTTGATGTCGATAAGCATGCCTTCAAGGTTTTGCGCGTCCGACAGGTATTGCGTGGCAAAGGTGGTATTGTGCCGCCGCGCGCGTCGCCTGCGTCGGCGGATGCCGCGTTTCATGATCGGCGCTGCGATTGCCGTGCCACCTGCGGCAAGCAGCATAACCAATAGTGTTCTGGGGCGAAAAACCTCGTCCGCCAGCCTGTTGAGCGATTCAGCCACCTCGGCAAGATCCTCAGCATCGCTGCTGCCGCCAGAGCCGCGTTCGGACGCGATGGTTGCGTCAACTGCGATCTGGTCGGTATTGCATCGCAGATTGACCAGATGCCTGCCGATACGCCTGAGCGTTTCGCGTTGCCTGCTGTCAAAATGCGGGCGCACCGATTGCGGGTCATCAAGGCTGGCACGCTGTAACAGCAATTGCGTGCCTGCAAGAAAGCGCAGGAAATCCGCCCCGTGTCCGGTAAAGCCGTTACCCTCGACCGCGTCCAGCGTGGCACGGTTGCCGATCCCTTTGTTGATGTGGCGTATCTGTCTGATATCGTTGGAAAACAACGCCGTATCAGGGTCGCGCGCCAACCGCGACTGGATGATGTGCAGCTTATCCAGCCTTTCGATCAAGGCGCAGTCCGCATGGGCCATGGTGCCCGCCATAAGCGTGCCGAGCGCAAGACAGATCGCTATTCCCGAACGCCGGATCACCGTATCCCCTTTCGCATTTGCATCAGACCTAACGGCAATGCCTTAAGTGATCATGAAACACCCCGTCCGATCCTTGCCGATGATCATCGCCGCCCTTGCCCCTTGCCCCTTCGCTGGGCTATCAGTGGCACCAAATACGCCAAGAGGTGAGGGCAAAATATGCGTCGTGTTGTTGTGACAGGTCTGGGGTTGGTCACGCCCCTTGCGGATGGTGTGGAAAAATCCTGGGAATGGATTTTGGACGGTCAATCCGGTGCGGGCACAATTACCGGTTTCGATCCCAGCCGACTGACGACGCAATACGCCTGCGAAGTACCGCGCGGTGATGGGACGGACGGGACGTTCAATCCCGACACATACCTTGATCCCAAAGAGCAGCGCAAAGTTGATACCTTTATCATCTTCGGCATGGCGGCAGCACAGCAGGCGATTGAAGACGCAGGCTGGATGCCCGATGATCGTGAGGATCTGGAACGCACGGGCGTCATGATCGGCTCTGGCATCGGTGGTTTGAATTCAATTGCCAACACGGCTGTGATGATGGCCGAGAAGGGGCCGCGTCGCGTGTCGCCGTTCTTTGTGCCGGGTGCGCTGATCAACCTGATCTCGGGTCAGGTCTCTATCAAATATGGGTTCCGCGGCCCGAACCACGCGGTCGTCACCGCCTGTTCGACGGGAGCGCATGCGATTGG
>CBDTVH010000167.1:0-5429 GCA_965363665.1 uncultured Yoonia sp.
TTTTGGATCAATATTCTACTGACAATCTTGGGCTATATCCCGGGCATCGTGCATGCTGTGTGGATCATCGCGAAGAAATGACGGACGAAATTTCATCCGAACTGGCGAGGCTGGATCATCTTGCCCGGCAGCTTGACAGCAAATTCAAAGTGCCCGGCACAAAGCTACGTTTTGGCTGGGACAGTTTGATTGGATTGATCCCGGGGGTTGGCGACGCGCTTGTCGCGCTGCCTTCGGGATACATGATCTATCGTGGGCGGCAGTTGGGCGCGCGCAAACGTGCGCTGGCAAGAATGAGTGTGAACACGGGTCTGGACTTTTTGCTGGGGTCAGTGCCGCTGGTTGGTGATTTGCTGGACTTTGGGTTCAAGGCCAACTTGCGCAATATAGAAATCCTGCGTGCTGAACTGGTTCGCGCGCAAGGGAAGTCGATCATCCTGGATGATGTCGGGCGGCAATAAGGGTCTAGGACTGTATACCATGCCGTTGGAACCTTCTTCCCGCTCAATGGTTGAGGTGCGAGGGAGAGTTATTTTGGCTCAACGTACCATTCTCACATTCTGTTTGGCCTTGCTGACGATCATCATCGGCTTTGCGATGCTGTCGCAGGCCAAGGATCTGTTTGCACCTGTTATTTCGGCACTCTTGCTGGGTATCGTGATGACGCCGCTTTCCGACGGCCTTGACCGGTTGAAGGTGCCGGCACCGCTGGCGGCCTTTGTTTCGGTGCTTCTTGCCCTTGCATTTATCGTTGTGCTGATCTTGCTTATCGAGCCGTATGCCACCCAGGTGATCAATCGCGCGCCAGTAATCTGGTATGAGTTGCGCGGCACGATCGAAGAATTTCAACGCCTGTTGCGTGGCTTGGAACAGATATCAGACGACATGGCACAAGCCATTGAACCCGATAATGATCAGAGTGATTCAGACGCTGAAACCGTCACGCTGCCGTCATTGACCGATGCCCTATTTTATGCGCCGTTTTTTGCAGCCCAATTTATGATATTCACAGGAACGCTGTATTTCTTCTTGCTGGCCCGCACCGATATTTATGTCTGGGTCACGGCGACATTCAGGCGATTGGACGAACATGAACTGCGGGTCGCTGGCAAGCAGGTGTCGCGATACGTGCTGACGATCAGCGCGATCAATCTTGGGCTTGGTGTGATGGTCGCCATTGTCATGCAGTTGATCGGAATGCCCTCGGCGATCGTGTGGGGCATGATGGCGTTTCTGCTGAACTTTGTGCTGTATCTTGGTCCAGCGGTTTTGTTTGCCACATTTCTTGTGGCGGGCATCGTCGTTTTTGATGGCGCTTACAGTTTTCTGCCCGCTGCGGCCTATGTGGCGCTGAACCTGACCGAGGCGCAGTTTATCACCCCGACGCTTGTTGGGCGAAGCCTGTCGGTGAACCCCTTGTTGATCTTTTTATCTTTGGTTTTCTGGTTATGGCTGTGGGGCCCAATCGGCGGCATCATCGCGATCCCACTTCAGATCTGGGTTACGACGATCTGGAAAAGCGGGACCAGACAAACGTTAATTCAAGGTTTGATGGATGAGCCGAGTGCCAAGACTGCTTGATCGCATCTTGTGTGGTTTTCGCGGCTTCAAAAATCACGTTGGTCGGGGATAAATCTCTGGGCTCTGAAACGGACAGTCAATAAATAGCTGTCAGGTTCAGCCTGGACTGATATTTTGCCACCCAACTGGATTGCAAATGCATTCATCAACTGCGTGCCCATTGCCGTATTCGGCTCTACGGCAATCTCTTCGCCACCTCTGGAATTCGCAACGACAAGGCGCAGTTCATCTTCAATCCGCTCCAGCGTCACATTAATCCACGGTCTGTTGCCATCGGCCGCACTGACGAATTTGGCCGCGTTCACCACCGCCTCTGCCACCAGCAGGGAAAGGGGGACCGCCTGATCCGGGTAAAGCAGGGTGGGCGCAATATCTGTGCTGACATCCAATGTCGGATGGGTATCGAACGCCGCTTCGGTCGCTCTTTCAACTGTTTCGACGATCAACGCACCAACCTGAACCATGCCGCCGTCTTGCGACTGGTATAAATCACGATGGATGGTCGCCAAGCTGAGAACGCGATCCTGCAGCCGCGACAGCGCTGATTTTGTCTCATCGTGTTCGGCCTGTCGGATTTGCATGTTCATGATCGAGGAGATGAGTTGCAGGTTGTTCTTGACCCTGTGATGTACCTCTTTGATCAGCACGTTCTTTTCGCGGACAGTATTTTCCATCGCTGCTTCGTCGCGCATGATCTGGTCAGCCATTCGGTCAAAGTTGTTCTGAAGGGCCTGCAATTCATTTGGCATCGTCAGGCTGTGCGACACGGGGCTGAATTCTCGGGTATCGGCGAAGCGATCCATCCCGCGTTGCATCCGCGACAGGTTTCGCAAAACCAACAGATAAATCGACAGCATTGCGACCGCCATGCTCGCCAACCACATCAGCAAAGGAAATACACTTGCCCAGGATGTCTTGATTGACGCAAGCGATGCATCGCTATTGGGACGCCAAACCCCCAGAACGTTTGCAGGACTGCCCTGAATTGGGACGACCGTATAAACCCGCGGCTCACCCGAACCGTTTGTCCCCTGAAACGCCACGCTTTGCCAATTTGCCAAATTCGCAAGAGAGCGTTCTGTTGGCAGCATCGCTTCCGCTGTCTCAATATCTGACCGGGCCGTTAGAATTATTCCATCGGGATCAAAGGTAATCAGATCGACCAGACCCATTTCGTCCAGCTTTTCAGAGACTGTGGGCAATCCATCATGCGGGATGGAAACGGAAACAAAGCCCCCGAAGGCACCGTTAACCTGAAATGGTTCCGACACGATGAACACAGATGTCCCGCTCAGCGGTGCGTCTGGATTGATTTTGATCGTGCGCGTCTGATTTTCCATATCGGTTTCAAAATTGGGAAAGTCGGAAAAATCGAACACCTCTCCGGTGGATGAACACCGCATAATTCCGTCAATTGGTAGAATGCCAACGAAACTGAAGTCATCCTGCCTGGCTGTGAAATTTGCAAGATATTCGTTGCATTGATCAACGTTGCGGGTCAGGCTGGGCGCCAGAGATGCCAAGAAATCGGCCGTTCCTATTGCCCGCTGAATAATCTCTTCTTCGGTTTGCGCCGCCTGCTCGGTCAAAGCGAGCAGGGCAAGTTCAGCGTTTCGTCTTGCTTCGTTTGCAACCTGATTGGTTTGATAAATCGCGACTGTCCCAAGCGGGAGAAGGGCGATCGTCAGCAAAAACAGGATCTGCGCCTGTAGACTGTTATACCATTTGCCGGTCATCGCGCTGGGATGCCGGTACCGCCCACTACAGCCATCGTTGCGTTATCCGTCAGCTCAAGCGCTTCATCTTCATTCAGTTCAAGCAGTTCGGTTAATTTGGCGCGTGCGCGGTTCACCCGGCTTTTGATCGTACCGGTCGCCACATTGCACATGCCAGCGGCGTCATCATAGGAAAACCCCGACGCACCAACAAGGATCAGTGCTTCGCGCTGTTCGTCGGAAAGCTTGTCGAACGCCGTCTTGAAATCGCGCATTTGAAGACGCCCGTCGTGGTCAGGCTTGACCGACAATCTGTCAGAGAACACGTTGTCGATGTCAGCGACTTCGCGATTGAGTTTGCGGCGGCTGGTATAGAAATTGTTGCGCAGGATGGTGAATAACCACGCTCGCATATTGGTTCCGGGCGTGAACTTATCCATGTTGGACCACGCCTTCAGTACCGTGTCCTGCATCATATCATCAGCCGTGGCGCGATTACGTGTAAGGCTGAGCGCGAACGCCCGTAAGGCTGGTAGATGGGTCACCAGTTCATCTTTGGGATCAATGGTGCTCATTTTCTTGTCTTGCCCTCTTCATCCTGTGCGCGGAGTACATTTAGAAGATCGACAATTTCATCTGGCATTTGATCGCTCTGCAAATCAGAAAAAACCTGCTTGAGGTTTTCATCAATATAGTGAGCAATTTTCGCCTTCTTTGGGTCTTCTGCTTTTGCCATCTTTTTAGTGCTGCCTCACTACATTCGTAATTCTTGACCCCGATAGGGAACCAACTGCCATTTGCAGCGTTCGGTTCCATGCATGTCGCAAAAAAGGCCAAATAATGGACGACAATCACATTGAGACGGATTTTTCCGATCTCATTGCAGCCGAGCTGCCTTACCTGCGGCGCTACACAAGGGCCTTGACCGGTTCGCAAATCCGGGGCGATAAATATACGGTCGCGACGCTGGAAGTGATCCTGAGAGATCGGTCTGTTTTTGACAATGATGCCTCGACTAAAGTTAATTTATTCAAATGTTTTCATGCCATTTGGGCCAGCTCGGGCCAGCAATTCAACGAAACTGACGACGGTGTTGTTGGTCGGGCCCACGGGCTTCTAGCCAAATTGACCGCAAATTCGCGAGAAGCTTTATTGCTTCGCACGATTGAAGAATTCAGCCTTGAAAGTATCGCAAAAATCATGCGTTCCAACGTCGATGAGGTGCGAAAACTGATTACGGCTGCAAACACAGAACTCGCCAGCAGTATCCAAGGCAAAGTTATGATCATCGAAGACGAACCAATCATTGCAGCGGATCTGACGACAATTGTGACTGCCCTTGGCCACGAAGTGATCGGCGTTGCACGCACACACACCGAGGCCCTTGCTTTGGGTAACGAAGGCGAGGTCGATCTTATCCTCGCTGATATTCAATTGGCCGACAATTCATCAGGCGTTGATGCCGTCAATGACCTGTTGAAAATCATGGACGTCCCGACAATCTTTATCACCGCTTTCCCCGAAAGACTGCTGACCGGCGACCGTCCCGAACCCGCTTTCATGATTTCAAAGCCGTTTCGCGAGGCGCAGGTCCAGTCGGCTGTCAGCCAGGCGATGTTTTTTGCATCAACGGCGACTTTGAAAGCTTAGCCTTGCGGATCGGTCTGATCCGCAAGACGCCCAAATCTCGTATCTGTTATTCAGCGCTTATCGCTTTCAGCATCCATGCCGCTTGTTCGTGGAATGCAGATCGCGCTGTTGCAAGGTCGTCGGTGACGGGGTCATTTTTATCCCCGGCCAGTTTGACAAGCGCGTGCATGCGGTGCGCGATACGTTCATGATCGGCGGCCAAAAGCTTGCACATCTCACCTGCACTCAGGGGCGTTTCATCATCTTTGATGACTGAATGATCCATAATTTCGGCCATTGTCATTGGCGCCATCTGGCCAATTGCACGAATACGCTCGGCCAATTCATCTGCGGCCTCGAACATATTTTCGTACTGCTCTTCCGTCAGGTGATGGATCGAATAGAAAAGGGGCCCTTCGACATTCCAATGATACGCATGTGTTTTGAATGTCAGCCGGTAAGTGTCGGCCAAAACGCCCGTCAGCGCTTCTGCGATTGTTTCGG
>CBDTVH010000168.1:0-5429 GCA_965363665.1 uncultured Yoonia sp.
GTCCTCGAGGTTCCGGCCGGCGCCGACGCGCTGCTGGTCGCCGCCAGCGACAGCTACTCCGGCGACAACGCCGATCTCGACGGGGATTACGGTGCGTACGTCGCGCCGGTGGCGTGCCCGTGACCGAATTGACCATTGGCGAACACGACATCCGCACCAGCAAAGACATTCTGGACGCCATGCATGCCGCGGCCCTTGGCGGGCACACGGGCTATGCCATGGTGCCGGGCACGCATGCCTTGCGCAAAAGCGTTGCCGCCCGGATCACTGCGCGGACGGGTGTGCCGACAACGGCAGATAATATCCTGATCACGCCAGGCGGACAGGCCGCGCTGTTTGCGGCCCACATCGCGGTCTGTGATGCCGGTGATACGGCTGTCTACATTGATCCCTATTACGCGACCTACCCTGGCACGATCCGCGGCGCCGGTGCGGTGCCAAAAGCCATCGTAACTGCGCCTGACACAGCGTTTCAACCGACTGCCGAGGCTTTGAAAGTGGCCACGAAGGGGGCAGCGTCGCTTTTGGTGAACACACCAAACAATCCAACCGGCGTCGTCTATTCCGCCCAAACGCTGCAGGCGATTGCTGATGCCTGCATCACCAACGATCTTTGGCTGATCTCGGATGAAGTGTATGACACACAAGTCTGGGAAGGGTCCCACATCAGCCCCCGCAGCCTGCCCGGGATGGCGCAACGCACGCTGGTCGTTGGGTCGATGTCGAAAAGTCACGCGATGACCGGCAGCCGTGTCGGGTGGATCTGCGGGCCGGCGGACGCGATTGAACACATCATCAACCTTGCCACACACACCACCTATGGTGTGGCGGGTTTCGTGCAGGACGGCGCCGAATTCGCGCTGAACCAAGGACCGGCGGCTGAAGAAGCCGTCGCAGCCCCCTTCCGCCGCAGGCGCGCTTTGACCATGCAAGCGCTTGCAGGCCAAAACGTCGTCCGCGCCGTGCCTGCGCAGGGGGCGATGTATGTGATGCTGGATATCCGCGCTACCGGGATGAGCGGTGAGGATTTTGCCAACGCCCTGCTTGACGCCGAACATATCGCGGTGATGCCGGGCGAAAGCTTTGGTCAGGCCGCCGCCGGGCATGTCCGCGTGGCAATGACCATTGCGGATGACCAATATGTCGATGCGCTGGATCGGCTGATTGCCTTTGCCCACAAACAGGCGGTGGAATAGACGCCCGAATTCAGGCGGCATGTGCCCTGAGAATCAGCTAGCACTGTGCCATGATGTTTGACCTGCCTGATGATGATACGCTCTACACCGCCCTTCTGGCGCGGGATGCAGCATATGATGGACGCGCATTTGTTGGCGTCAGATCGACTGGCGTGTTCTGTCGGCTGACCTGCCCCGCCCGCAAGCCGAAACGAGAGAACTGCACGTTTTACAACGATGTATCGGCCTGTATCACAGCCGGGTTCAGACCCTGCAAACGCTGCTATCCTCTGGCCATTGCCGCGCATAGGGAACCGGCTATCGCCGAACTCCTCAGTGCTCTTGATGCCCGGCCTGCGCACCGCTGGTCAGAGGCGGACGTGACCCGCTTAGGCTACGACCCCTCAACGGTGCGGCGCAGCTTCCGGCGCCATTTCGGAATAACGTTCCTTGAAATGGCGCGTAGCAAGCGCCTCGCACTGGGCTTCACCGCACTGGGTGCAGACTCCGTGATCACGGCCCAATTGGATGCAGGCTTTGACAGTCCTGCGGCCTTTCGTGCGGCATTCGCCAAACTGATGGGGCTCGCGCCGGGCGCGATGGTCAAGGATGCCCTGCTGCGCGCGGACTTTATCAGGACGCCTATCGGAGACATGATCGCAGTCTGTGACAGCCGCGCGCTGCACCTGCTTGAGTTTTTCGATCGCAAGGCACTGCCCACCGAGATGCAGCGCCTGCGGGAGGCCGCGCGGGGCAGCATCGGGGTCGGACGCTTCGAGACGCATGATCAGGTCGCGGCGGAGTTGGCGGCGTTCTTCGGCAGGCAGCGCGCCGATTTCAAAACGCCATTGGTGCTGCATGGCACGGCATTCACGCGCGATGTCTGGAAGATGCTGCAAGACATTCCCCCGGGCGAAACCCGCAGCTACAGCGCAATTGCCGCCGGTATGGGCGCGCCGCAAGCCACCCGTGCCGTAGCACGTGCCAATGGAGCCAACCAAATTGCCATCATCATTCCTTGCCACCGCGTCGTGGGAGCCGACGGATCGCTGACCGGTTATGGTGGTGGCCTGTGGCGCAAACAACATTTGATCGACCTGGAAAAACACTTCGCTGACAGGAGACAGCCATGACACATATCGCAGAGACTTTTCGCACCCTTCACGTCAGTGGTGACCCGCTGTTGATGGTGAACGTCTGGGATCGCGGTTCGGCCAAGATGATGGCGGCGATGGGCGCCAAGGCGCTGGCCACATCATCGGCAGCCCACGCATTCACGATGGGTCGGCCGGACGGGGGCACCGTGACCAGAGACGAGGCGCTGGCCCATGCGGCGGAAATTGTGTCGGTCGTGTCGGTCCCGGTGCAGGGTGACTTCGAGAACGGGTTTGGCGATGATCCCGACACTTGCGCAGAAACCGTCCGGATGGCCGCCGAAGTGGGGCTGGCAGGGATTTGCATTGAAGATACCGTCCTGCCCGGCGCGGAAGCGTATGATTTTGACCTTGCGGTAGAGCGCATCAAAGCCGCCGCCTCTGCGGCCCGCGCTTTGCCGCATGACTTTGTGCTGACAGCACGGGCCGATGGGATCATGACCGGGGCCTATGACACCGAAGAAGCCATCCGCCGTCTGAATGGCTTTGAAGCCGCAGGGGCGGATTGTCTTTACGCGCCCTTGCCGCCTGACATGGATGCCCTCGCACAGATTTGCGCCCGAACCACTGTGCCGGTGAATGCATTGGTCGCAGGCCCTTTTACCGCACAGGCACAGGCAGACTTTGCCGCGATTGGCGTGGCACGCCTTTCGGTGGGGTCAGCTTTGGCACGGGTGACGCACCGGGCGATTTACGACGCCGCCCAGGGGATGATCGGTGCGGGGGATTTCTCGGCGCTCAAACACGGGATCGCTAGCGACATCATTGACGGTCTTCTGCAATGAAGAGGGGCCTGTCAGTGTGCTGACAGGCCCCGATAAACATCCAGTGCATTGATTTTGTGGGGAAGGGACAGTGCGGTTGGATGTTTATATCCACTTATCCTTAGAACTGGAACGACACACGTGCCGCGATTGTTGTCGCGTCAATGTCTTCGCCTGAGTCGTTGTAATCCTCAAACTGGTGTTGCAGCACTTCGCCGCCGACACGAATGGACGGGCTGACCCGATATTCAAGGCCAAGACCGGCAAAGCCACCTGTGTCGTCACCATCAAACGCATCATCATCAGATGATGTGCGCAGCTGTGCTACACCGCCGGTAACATATGGCAGGAAATCCCCTGCATCATAGCCCAGACGCAGCTTGGCGCGGGTGATTGTGTCAACATCGACACCGTCCTGCGAGATCTCGGTACCGTCAAGATCAAGCTCTCCACCCAGAACCCAGGAACCAAAGTCGTAAAGATAACCTGCATGGATACCATATGTCAGGTCTTCAGCGTCTTCCGTAAGCGCATCAGCTTCGACGCGGCCATAGCCCAACTGGCCACCTGCATAGAAACCTGTCCAGTCGCTGCTCATCATGACAGGCGCTGGGGCGACGACTACAGGCGCTGGTGCTTCGACTGGCTCGGCCAGTCCGCCAGCTGATACCATTCCTGCGGCCAAAGCCAAAGGAGCGGCCAACATGCTCGTGCGGGCGATTTTAAATGTATTTTTCATTTCTTTCTCCGTTAATCCGGTTGTCGTGTTCGATACACCTGACACTTCGCGCGGCAGGTTCAACTGGTCTCACGCCAGTGTGAATCCCATCGGCGGGTTCGAGCGGAGTATGCCACCAAACATCGGCCAATCGTTGCCGATAATTGACACAATTACATCAAATCGGCGTGATTGTGCACAGATAGGCAGGATTTAGCGCGCTATTTCGGGAATTTAGCCCGTACTCTTGAAAGCAGGCGCGATGCGCCCACCGGTCATCGGACGTGCCACACCGGTGGTTTGCGGGCTTGAAATCGGCAGACCGCGCGCAACCCTCACGGCAAGAAATGCAAAGGCCTGCGCCTCAAGCATATCGCCATCCAAACCGAAGGCTTCAACGGGGGCTACATCGCAGGGCAGTGTGTCAGCCAAACCTGACATCAGCGTCCGATTATGGCGTCCACCGCCAGCGACCAGCACTTTGTCGGGCATCGCAGAACAATGCGTGCAAGCAGCAGCGACGCTGCGGACGACGGCCTCGGCAAGGGTTGCCAGCGCGTCCGCATCGGGCAAGGTCGCCACTGCATCATAGAGGCCGGAAAAATCATCACGATCCAAGGATTTTGGCGCAGATTTACGGAAGTAGGGATGGTCCATGAACGCAGCGATGACGTCCCGATCAGCCTTGCCCCGGGCCGCAAGCGCCCCCTCCGCGTCATGCGCCAGACCATGCCGCTGGCGCATCAGGTCGTTCATCGGCGCATTGGCCGGACCAGTATCAAACGCCAGAAGCGCCGCGGGATCAGTGGGCTCGTCGCAGCTTGGATCAATCCATGTGATGTTGCCGACGCCGCCGAGATTGAGAAACGCAATTGGCCCCTCCGCCTTGATCCATTTGGCCAGGGCAAAGTGATAGAACGGCGCCAATGGCGCGCCCTGTCCGCCTGCGGCCACGTCTGCGGTGCGAAAATCCCAGGCAACCGGATAACCGAGTGCGGCCTCCAGCCTTGCCCCGTCGCCAGATTGATGGGTCCCGCGCCCACCCGGATTATGCGCCAGCGTTTGCCCATGAAACCCGGCAATATCAATGCCCTGAAAGGGCTGCATCACCGCGATATGTGCGTCCTCGACAATCCTTTTGGCTTGGTCGCAATCCTGGTTTTGCCAGCGGCCCAGGTGGGCCTGAAGAACAGTCTGTTCTTGCGGTGAATAGGCCCGGTAATCTGACGGCCCAAAGCCGAAAATACGCTCACCATCGGTCTGCAAAACAGCCGCATCCACACCATCCAGCGAGGTGCCGGACATCGTCCCCAAAGCCGTCACTACGCCTGCCTGCAACATCCGCTTTCCCTAGCCTTCTGTCCTGACTATAGAGTGCACCGAGACAACGCCGGGAACAAGCCAATGACCTACCACCCCAAATCCGATTTCATGAACGTCATGATGACGCGCGGCTTTCTGGCCGATTGCACGGATTATCAGGGCCTTGATGAGGCGCTGAGCAAAGGGGTCGTGCCTGCCTATATCGGCTTTGATGCAACCGCGAAATCGCTCCATGTCGGATCGCTCATCCAGATCATGATGTTGCGCTGGCTGCAAAAGACCGGGCACAAGCCGA
>CBDTVH010000169.1:0-5428 GCA_965363665.1 uncultured Yoonia sp.
TTGAACACGACATGGATTTCATCGGCCGCCTTTGCGATCCGGTGATCTGCATGGCCGAAGGTCACGTCTTGGCTGAAGGGACCTTGGCGGAAATCAAGGCAAACGAACAGGTGATTGAGGCCTACCTCGGCACCGGATTGAAGAACAAAGATAAGGTAAGTGCGACATGAAATTTCTCCTGACCATCCTGTTGGGGGCCATTCTGGGCTCTGCGGCGACCTTCTATTACATTTACGTCAATCACGCGGATGTGGGTGAACAGGCGCTGATGCGCGACACGCTTTTGACTTACGCGCCCTTCCTGGAAGAGTATATTACCCCGTGAGCAACAACCCCTATCAGGATGACCGCGGCAACAAGGACCGGTCTATTGCCAATCCAAATGTCGGGACATTGACGGCGGCCAGGAATGCCGCGCGCGATAGCAGCGCGCAGGCAGGCGAGCCCTTCCTGATCGGCGACGCCATGACCGGTGGCTATGGCAAAGGCCCTGACATCCTGCATTCCTGCACGATTGCCGCCGAGAGAGGCGAGATCGCCGTGATCGTCGGCCCCAATGGCGCTGGCAAATCGACCGCGATGAAGGCCGTTTTCGGGATGCTGAACGTCAACGAAGGTTCGGTGCGGTTGGATGGCGAGGATATCACCCACCTGTCCCCGCAACAGCGGGTCGTGAAGGGGATGGGGTTTGTGCCGCAGACCTCCAACATCTTCACGTCGATGACCGTGGAAGAGAACCTTGAAATGGGTGCTTTTATCCGCCGTGATGATTTCAAGGATACAATGACGCAGGTCTACGATCTGTTTCCGATCCTGAAAGACAAACGCAACCAGCCTGCAGGTGAATTGTCAGGCGGTCAGCGCCAGCAGGTCGCCGTTGGGCGCGCATTGATGACACAGCCCAAGGTGCTGATGCTGGATGAGCCGACAGCGGGTGTGTCGCCCATCGTCATGGACGAACTGTTTGACCGGATCATCGAGGTCGCACGCACGGGAATTCCAATCTTGATGGTGGAGCAGAACGCCCGCCAAGCACTTGAAATTGCGGATAAAGCCTATGTTCTGGTGCAGGGGCGCAATGCGCACACCGGCACGGGCAAGGAACTGCTGGCAGATGAACAGGTCCGGCGGAGTTTCCTGGGCGGATGAAGATGCCAGCACTCTTTTGCGCCGCAATGGCAGGCCCGGCCGTGGCCGAGGGTGTGTCCTGTGACCTTTCAGGCGGGCCTCTGCAATTCGAGATCGACCGTACGCAGTTTGCCCCGGCACTTGACCAAAACGAACCAACGCAGCGCCGCATGACGACCGTCCGAATGGGCGACGCACAATTCCCCGCTGAACCCATCCTGATGGGCGATGTGCGTGGTTTCTGGGCAGAAGGCATGGGCGGATCAGATGTGATGATGGTGATGCAGGGCGACGGAACTGCCATCTACACAGACACACGTGCCGGCGAACGCCTCACGGGTACGTGCGAGGTGCTGCAATGAACAACGTATTGATTTTCAAGGGTGATCTGTAACAATGGACTTCCTCAACGCTCTCGTCGCCTTTGCGAACTTTGTCTTCGTCCCCGGTCTTGCTTACGGCGCGCAACTGGCTATCGGGGCGCTGGGTGTCACGATGATTTACGGCATCCTGCGCTTTTCAAACTTCGCCCACGGCGACACGATGGCCTTTGGGACCGCGATTACCATCCTTTTCACCACCGCTTTCATAGGCATGGGGATCACGTTCGGGCCGCTGCCCACAGCCCTGCTTGCCCTGCCATTCGGCATTGCCGCAACGATGCTTTTGCTGCTGGGGACAGATTGGGCCGTCTACAAATTCTACCGCGAACAAAAGGCCTCTCCGGTCATATTGGTCATCGTGTCGATGGGTGTGATGTTCGTAATGAACGGCATCGTGCGCTTCATCATCGGCGTGCGTGATATCAACTTTGCAGATGGCGAGCGGTTCATTATTACTGCGCGAGATTTCAAGGAAATGACTGGCCTTGATGAGGGTCTGGCCATCAAGACGACGCAGGCGATCACCGTGGTAGTGGCCTTTATGGTCATGGCGCTGCTGTTCTGGTTTCTCAACAAAACCCGCACCGGCAAATCAATGCGGGCTTTTTCGGACAACGAAGACCTGGCGTTGCTGTCAGGTATCAACCCCGATTGGGTGGTCAAGGTCACATGGATGATCGTCGCGGCGCTGGCCACCACTGCCGGTGTGCTTTATGGCCTCGATAAATCCTTCAAGGCGTTCACTTATTTCCAATTGCTGCTGCCGATCTTTGCGGCGGCCATCGTGGGTGGCCTTGGTAACCCATTGGGCGCTATCGCGGGTGGCTTTGTCATCGCCTTCAGCGAAGTCACGATCACCTATGCCTGGAAGAAAGTGCTGGTTTATCTGATGCCCGAAAGCCTTGAACCTGATGGCCTGGTTCAGCTTTTGTCCACCGACTATAAATTCGCCGTCAGCTTTGCGATCCTGATCATCGTTCTGCTGTTCAAGCCGACCGGCCTTTTCAAGGGGCAATCCGTATGAGCACTACCGTCAGAGATACCGCCCTTTTCGGGCTTGTCGCCGTCCTGCTGATTGGCACGGGGATCATACAAGGCTGGAACTCGGCTTTGCTGATCCTGAACATGGGGCTGATTTCAGCCATCATGGCGCTTGGCGTCAACCTGCAATGGGGTTTCGCCGGGCTTTTCAACATCGGTGTCATGGGCTTTGTGGCACTTGGTGGTCTGGCCGCTGTTCTTGTTTCCACCGAGCCCGTGCCAGAGGCTTGGCAGGCGGGTGGTCTGCGTATTCTTGCCGGTCTGGTGCTGGGTGCGGCAACGGTGGTGGCTGCCGTTTTCGCGCAAAAACGATTGGCGGGGCGGACCAGAACGATTGCCACTTTGGTCATCCTTGTGGGTGGTTTTTTCCTCTACCGCGCCGTCTTTGATCCCGGCAAAACCGCTGTCGAAGCCATAAACCCGGCCGTCAGCGGCAACCTTGGCGGTTTGAACCTGCCCATTCTGCTGAGTTGGCCTGTCGGTGGCCTGCTGGCTGCTGGTGCGGCATGGGTGATTGGCAAGACGGCACTTGGCCTGCGGTCGGACTATCTGGCGATTGCGACGCTGGGGATCGCGGAAATCATCATTGCCGTTCTGAAAAACGAAGACTGGCTGGCGCGCGGCGTGAAGAACGTCATCGGCTTGGATCGTCCCGTCCCCTATGAGATCGACCTGCAACAAGACCCCGGTTTCGTCGAACGCGCGGCGAGCCTTGGGTTGGATCCGGTGACGGCGTCTACCCTTTATACCAAACTGGGTTACGCGATCCTGTTTACCATCGTCCTGCTGATCCTGTTGTGGCTGGCGCAAAAGGCGCTGCAATCCCCCTGGGGCCGCATGATGCGCGCGATCCGCGACAATGAAACCGCCGCCGAAGCGATGGGCAAAGATGTGACCGCCCGCCATTTGCAGATCTTCATTCTTGGGTCCGCCATTTGCGGGATTGCCGGCGCGATGATGACCACGCTTGACGGTCAATTGACCCCGGGAACATATCAGCCGCTGCGCTTTACCTTCCTGATCTGGGTCATGGTGATTGTCGGTGGCTCTGGCAACAACTTTGGCGCTGTGCTGGGTGGCCTGCTGATCTGGTGGCTTTGGGTGCAGGTTGAACCATTGGGACTTGGGCTGATGAATATCCTCAGCAGCGGCCTTGAAGATGGCAGCGCGCTGAAAGACTGGATGATCGATTCTGCTGCCCATATGCGCCTTTTGACGATGGGTGTGGTGCTGTTGCTGGTCCTGCGGTTCAGCCCGCGTGGACTGATCCCTGAACGGTAACTTGTCCTTGCTGTCTGCCCTGCTAAAACGGGGCAGACCCAACCCCCCGAGGACTGAATGGCCCTGATCTTTCGCTATCTCGTCTGGCTTGCGTCCGGATTGATTGTACTTGTCGTCGCGGTGCTGGGACTGGCGTATTACTTCGCGTCGCGGTCCCTGCCCGATTATGACGCAACCCGGGACGTCGCGGGCATTTCCGCCCCGGTGGAAATCGTGCGTGACAACGCCAATGTGCCGCATATCTTTGGCGCGACGGATGATGACGTCTATTTCGCCCTCGGTTATGCCCATGCGCAGGACAGGCTGTGGCAGATGACCATGCTGCGGCGGACCGCCCAGGGACGGCTGTCAGAGCTGTTCGGCGAACGGACCGTAGGCATTGATGAGGTGCTGCGCCGCTTCGATCTCTACACCCTGTCCGTGGCATCCGTGAACGCCCAGACCGACGAAACGAAGGCCTATCTGGGTGCCTATTCGCGCGGCGTGAACGCTTGGCTGGCCGAGGTGAACAAGGGTGCGCTGGGACGCGGCGCGCCGGAGATGTGGCTTTTCAATCATGCGATCGCACCGTGGCAACCGGCCGACTCGATTGCCGTGCTCAAGCTGATGGCGCTTGATCTGACATCGAACCTTGAGAACGAAGTGCTGCGCGCGCGCGCGTCTCTGCTTTTGGGCAATGACCGGCTTGCCGATATCCTGCCGGACGATCCGACCAGCGGCATTGCAGCGTTGCCTGAATACGCCAGCCTTGTACCGGGCGTCGCGCCTTATACACCGAACATGCGTCTGGCCCACGATCCACTATCCCCCATCAAACCGGCGCAATTGCGCGGCGCCTCAAACGCCTGGGCGGCAAGCGCATCGCGGTCCACCACGGGCTCGACCTTATTGGCCAATGATCCCCATCTGGGTCTGACCGCGCCTTCGATCTGGTATCTGGCCCGGCTGGAGCTTGAAAACGGCGGTGTGATCGGTGGCACGATCCCCGGGATGCCGCTGATCCTCAGCGGTCGCAGTGATGCGCTGGGATGGGGGCTGACGACAGCGATGGTCGATGACATCGACGTCATGATTGAGGAAGTGAACCCTGATAACGCCGAAGAATACCGCAGCCCGAACGGTTGGGTGCCCTTCCGCACGCGCGACAGTATCATCAACGTCAAAGATGGCCCCGCTGTCACGTTGCGCCTGCGCTGGACGGCCAATGGGCCTGTCATGCCACGCCGCAGATATGATCTGGGCACCATCACCCCGCGGGGGCATGTCACCGCGATTTCATGGACGGCACTGTCCGACCGCGACACGTCGATGTCAGCGGCGATCGAGATCAACCACGCCCGCTCCGTGGAAGAGGCGATTACCGCAGGCGAAGACTTTATCGCGCCGGCCCAAAATCTGACGCTTGCCGACCGCAACCGGATCGCGATGAAGACCATCGGCGCCATACCGGCCCGCGATGCCGATCACCAAAGCCAGGGTAGAATTCCCGCCTTTGGCTATCTGCCGGAAAACCGCTGGCAAGGGCGCTTTCCCTACAGCGATAATCCTGAATTCCTTGACCCGCCCGGCGGCATTCTGGGCAACACCAACAACAA
>CBDTVH010000170.1:0-5422 GCA_965363665.1 uncultured Yoonia sp.
TCCTGTTCGATTGTCTGGTGGAAAAGCACGAAAACTGCTTCCCGATGATCCCGTCCGGCAAACCGCACAACGAGATGCTGCTGGGTGAAAACGCGGATACGGCGAACGCCATTCAGGCCGGCGGGGCTGTGATGGTGTGACCGTACATCTGTACGTACAGGATCTGTACAGGTTCTGTACGCCATCTGCACAAAGAAATAACGCTTAAAAGGGACATCCCATGTCACCGCTGAAAATCAAAAAAGGCTCAACCAGCCACTCCGCCTATGACCTACGGCCCAACTTTTCCGATAAGGAAGAACGGCACACATTGGCCGTTCTGGTCGAAAACGAACCGGGTGTTCTGTCGCGCGTCATCGGGCTTTTCGCCGGGCGCGGGTATAACATCGACAGCCTGACCGTGGCCGAGGTGGACCATCTGGGTCACCGGTCCCGGATCACGATTGTTACCACGGGTACGCCGCAGATCATCGTGCAGATCAAGGCTCAACTGGGTCGGATCGTCGACGTGCACAAGGTCAATGACCTGACCGTCGAAGGGCCGTCCGTTGAACGTGAATTGGCATTGTTCAAAGTGACCGGCACCGGAAACGACCGGATCGAGGCGATCCGCCTTGCCGATATTTTCAGGGCAAGTGTGGTCGATAGCACCTTGGAATCATTCATTTTTGAGATGACAGGAACATCTGAAAAGATTGATGCCTTCGCTGAGTTGATGACGCCGCTTGGACTTCAGGAAATTGCCCGCACCGGCGTGGCTGCCCTGTCACGCGGAAGCTAGCATGCGTGCGGTGCGCATCGGCGATTAGTCGTCGTCAAGATCAATATCGAAATCAGCTTCTTCGGCGGGATCGACGATGTAGTCGTTGTTGACATCAATGATACTGAACTCAACCGGACCAAGATCCTCGTAGGCGGCCCGCATTTGCTTGTAGGTCATCCCTTCCGCGTCAGAGGGGTTGTCGAATGAGTATTTATTTGCACCGCAGCCTGTGAGCGTGGCGACGCTCAAGGCCACTGATAATCCATATTTGAGGAGGGTCATGGATCACCTCATGTGTTGCTGTTAGTTGTCGCTGACGTCCAACTCGTCCTCACCCAAACCAATGTCCATTTCTTCTTCGGGGGAAATGAGGTTGTCGTTATTGTCGTCAAGCACGGTGAACTCAACGGGTCCCAGATCGGGGTACTCCATTTGAATTTGCTCAAGCGTTTTACCCGCCGTCGTGGTGGTCGGGGCCGTGGTCGTTTCACAGGCGGCCAGAACCAGCACTGACACGGTGCCAAGGGACATAAGTTTCGTAGATTTCATCGGCTTTCTCCAATTCTTGTGCAACTTCAACAAGACGAGAGCCGATTTGGTTCCATCGGAACCTAACGCAATCCCCCGCGCCCGATTGGGGCCTGACGCGAGGGACGCAGTGGGCGCCAGATCAGAGGCTGATCCGGCGCGCGCCACTCTTTAGGCTGGCAGAAGGCCAGCTTCTGTCGCAACCGCAATCTCATCCGCATCCAGCAGGCCATCACCCGATGTATCGAGGACTGCGAAATCATCCTCTGTCATTTCAGGCATTACCGCCTGAAGCTCTGGATAGCTGTACATTCCGTCGCCGTTCACGTCGATCTCGGCGTCTTGGGCAAAGCTGGGAACAGCCAGCGCGGTGAGTACGGCAATTGGTGCGATCAGCTTAAGTGTACGTGTCATTTTTGTTCTCCTATAAGGACATGATGAAGACATTGTTGCCTTCAACGAAACAATTGGTCGTCCTTGCTCCATCTTTCCATAGCCGCGTGAGAAAGAGAAGATAAGCGGCGCTCCGGCGCCAAATTTCGTGCCGGTGATGCGCAAAAGCGCGCTGAGGATTTGACCCATTGTCATAACTGGCAATTGTAGGCCGAAGCCTTGCGCGTCAAGTGGCAAACATTGGCCCATCGTATGTTTTTGATGTCGCTGTGAGAAAAGCCTCGGTCGCGCCCGGACCGAATATATAAGGCATGACTGTGCTATCCTGAGGTCAGCAAGAGGATGCATATCATGGCAAAAGACATTGTCCCCCAGACCCTTGATGCAGTGCGCCAGCCGATTGAAACGGCCAACGGCTTGCCCAATGCGCATTATATTGACCCCGATGTGTTCGAAATCGAAAAGCGGGCTGTCCTTTGCGCGAACTGGGCGGGTCTGGCCGTCGCCGCTGATGTGCCTGAACCGGGTGATGCAAAGCCGTTGCAGTTTCTTGGCATGCCGCTGTTGCTGGTGCGCGACCGGCAAGGTCAGGTCCGCGTGTTCCAGAATATCTGCCGCCATCGGGGCATGATCCTTGTCTCGGACCCCCGCAAGATCGAAGGCGCGATCCGCTGTCCCTATCATTCATGGTGCTATTCCACGGACGGCAAACTGGTCAGCACCCCCCACGTCGGTGGCCCCGGGCACAATACGCATGACGCGATCGACAAATCCCTGTTGGGTCTGATCGAGGTGCGCAGCCATATCTGGTTTGACACGGTCTTTATCAATATGGACGGCAACGCCGCCCCCTTTGAAGATGTGCACGCCGATCTGATCGCCCGCTGGTCCGCCTTTGATCAGCCGATGTACCATGGTGGCGCAGACAGCACCTTTACGCTCAACCTCAAAACCAACTGGAAGCTGGCGGT
This sequence comes from uncultured Yoonia sp., assembly GCA_965363665.1. GTDB lineage: Bacteria > Pseudomonadota > Alphaproteobacteria > Rhodobacterales > Rhodobacteraceae > Yoonia. The sequence goes on from CBDTVH010000170.1 coordinate 2,656, forward strand.
CGAGAACTATTGCGAAAGCTATCACCTGCCTTGGGTGCATCCCGGCCTGAACAGCTATTCCAGGCTTGAGGATCACTATAACATCAATGAGGCAGGCAAGTATTCGGGTCAGGGCACGTTGGTCTATCGCCAACTGACCGGTGAGAATGGCACCGTGTTCCCCGATTTCGCAGGCCTTGACGCCAAATGGACCGAAGGCGGCGAATACATCACTGTCTATCCAAACGTTCTGCTGGGCGTGCAGCGCGACCATGCCTTCGTGATCGTGCTGGAACCGGTCGATCATGAACACACCCGCGAACATATCCACCTCTATTATGCTTCGCCCACAACGGACGATGCGTTGCGCCAAAAGAACGCCGCGCAGTGGAAGGTCGTTTTCGAAGAGGATATTTTCGTGGTCGAGGGCATGCAGAAAGGCCGTTACGCACCGGATTTCGACGGTGGCCGTTTCAGCCCCGCAATGGATGGCCCCACGCACTGCTTTCATGATTGGGTCGCAGGCCAGATCGCGACGCATCTTACGACCCCATGACCTCACTTAATGATCGTCTGTTGGCCGCACATGCCAAAGACGACCGTGCGACCCTTATTGATTTGTATACTGAGGCTGCGGATGCAGCGAACGACGAGGATGCCGCCTGTTTCTACCTGACCCACGCCTATGTCTTCGCCTTGGAAAAGGGTGATCCGGCCGCCAAGGTACTTTATCGACGTCTGAGGGCCTTTGGTCGCGTCTGACCCCTTGCCCCTGCCCGTCCTACGGCCCACCTTAGGCAAAAGCAAAGACAGGACGCAGCCATGGCCCCCCGCAAGATCATTATCGACACCGACCCCGGCCAGGATGACGCTGTCGCGATCCTGCTGGCACTTGCCTCGCCAGAGGATATCGACGTGTTGGGGATTACGGCCGTTGCGGGCAATGTGCCGTTGCACCTGACCGAAAAGAACGCGCGGATTGTGTGCGAACTGGCGGGAAAGCCTGATACACGCGTTTTCGCTGGATGTGATGCGCCAATGAAACGCAAGCTGGTCACGGCAGAGCATGTGCACGGCAAGACCGGGCTTGATGGCCCGCAAATGAATGAACCCACGATGCCGCTGCAAGATCAGCACGGCGTGGATTTCATTATCGACACCTTGCGCAATGAACCCGGCGGCACCGTCACCCTTTGCCCCATCGGACCACTGACCAATATCGCAACTGCGTTCGAACGTGCCCCTGACATCATCGAAAAGGTTCAGGAAATCGTGCTGATGGGAGGCGCCTATTTCGAGGTGGGCAACATCACCCCGACTGCGGAATTCAACATCTACGTGGACCCCGAGGCCGCCAAGATTGTCTTTGGCGCGGGTGCACCTTTGGTCGTCATGCCACTGGACGTGACACACAAGGCCCTGACTACCCGCACCCGTATTGACGCCTTCCGGTCGATGCACACCAAAGTGGGCGACATGGTCGCCGCCTGGACCGACTTTTTCGAGCGTTTCGACATGGAGAAATACGGCTCGGAAGGTGCGCCGCTCCATGATCCCTGCACCATCGCCTATCTGATCGAACCGCAGCTTTTCGAAGGCCGGCACATCAATGTGGAAGTCGAAACCGAAGCCGAACTGACCCTTGGCATGACCGTCGCCGACTGGTGGCGCGTGACCGATCGCCCTGCCAACGCGATGTTCATGAAAGATATCGACGCCTCAGGATTTTATGCCCTACTGGCGGGCCGGTTGGCGCGCTTATGATGCAGATTACATTTGACAATTCCTACGCCAAACTGCCGTCACAGATGTATACGGCGCAATTGCCGACGCCGGTGAAGGCGCCGCAGCTGATTGCGACGAACGCGGATCTGGCAAGGATCCTCGGGATCGACCCGGCGGAATTGACAACGCCAAAGGCCGCACAGGTCTTTGCCGGCAACCATATCCCCGACGGGGCGGCCCCCTTGGCGCAAGTCTATGCAGGCCACCAGTTCGGCAACTGGAACCCGCAACTGGGTGACGGGCGCGCAGTGCTGCTGGGCGAGGTGATCGGCACCGACGGTATCCGCCGCGATATTCAACTCAAAGGCTCCGGTCCCACCCCCTATTCGCGCAGCGGCGACGGGCGCGCGTGGCTTGGCCCTGTGATGCGCGAGTATCTGGTCAGCGAAGCGATGCATGCCATAGGCGTTCCGACGACCCGCGCATTGGCGGCAGTGACAACCGGCGAAGACGTCCTGCGCGAAGAGGCGCTGCCCGGTGCCGTCATCACCCGCGTTGCGCAAAGCCATATCCGCGTCGGCACTTTCCAGTTTTTCGCCAGCCGTGGCGATATGAAGGCGCTGCATGCGCTGACCGACCACGTCATCGCGCGCCATTATCCGCAGGCCAATGGCCCGGCGGACCTGCTTGATCTGGTGATTGCACGCTATGCCAAACTGATCGCCAAATGGATGGGCCTGGGGTTCATCCACGGTGTGATGAACACGGACAATGTGTCGATCGCAGGTGAGACCATCGACTATGGCCCCTGCGCCTTTATCGACGGTTTCCACCCTGATGCAGTGTTCAGCGCCATCGACCAGTTCGGGCGGTACGCCTATTCCAACCAACCCGGCATCGGGGCGTGGAACATGGCGCAGTTTGCGACCTCGCTGATCCCGCTAATGCCCGACAGGGATGCCGCGATAAAGGGTTTCACTGATGCGGTCCATGGGATGCAGGGCATCTATGAGGCAGAGTGGCTGAAAGTGTTTGGCGCGAAACTGGGGATCGCGGACCCTGC
>CBDTVH010000171.1:0-5422 GCA_965363665.1 uncultured Yoonia sp.
CAGATAGACGCGCACGGCCCAACCGCCGTTATCCTGCGGATCACCGACAACCACATAAATGTCGCGCACCACACCGTTGATGATCGCAGCCTCTGTCGTCGGCATGTTCGCCACCGGATAGAACCGCTTTTCAGGGTGCAGATCGCCCACCTGTCGATCCCCGCGCCAGACCGAGATATCAGCCATTGTCGTCAGGTAATTCGGACCCTGAAGCTGGTTGACATCATCCAATCGGAATTCGAACTGACCGACGTTCCACGCATCGCCTATCTGGGCCACGCGGATGTCTTCCTTTTCCCAGGCCAACATCGCCGCGATGCCAAAGATCGTCACCCCCATGCCGATATGCGCCGTTGCCTTACCCCAATCCGCACGCGGCAGCCGCGTGATCCGGCGCAGCCGGTCCACTACGCCGTCACGCCCACTGCGCATCCACAAATCAGCAATTGCGCCACCGACAACCCAGACCCCCAGGGCCACACCAATGGGGCCAAGCGCCGAATTGCCGCTTTGCACAGCATAGGTGAGCGCCGCCATCGCGATGGCAAGCACCAGCCAGCCGACCACTGCTTTGGATGCACGGGCCAACGACCCGCGCTTCCACGCAAGGATAGACCCAAGCGGCAAGACAATCGCCAAGGCCACCATGAACGGGGTAAAGGCCGCGTCGAAGAATGGCGGTCCCACCGAGAGCGTGCGATCAAACAGCAGCTCTGACACCAAGGGCCAGATCGTGCCGATGAACACAACGAAACAGCTGACGGACAGCAGGATATTGTTCAGGATCAGCGCGCTTTCGCGGCTGACGGTCGAGAACACACCTTTCGATTCCATCGCCCCCGCGCGAAATGCGAAAAGCGTCAAAGCGCCGCCCAGGAAGATGGCAAGGATAATCAGGATCAGCATGCCCCGTTCGGGGTCGTTTGCAAAGGCATGCACGGACGTCAGCACCCCTGAGCGGACGATAAACGCACCCAGCAGCGAAAAGCCGAAAGCCATGATTGCCAGCAGGATCGTCCAGCTTTTCAGCGCCTCGCGCTTTTCCACCACGATGGCAGAGTGCAGCAAAGCCGCAGCGATCAGCCAAGGCATGAATGATGCGTTTTCGACCGGGTCCCAGAACCAGAAACCACCCCAGCCCAATTCGTAATAGGCCCACCAGGACCCAAGCGCGATTCCGACTGTCAGAAACATCCATGCGGCAAGTGTCCATGGGCGCACCCAGCGGCCCCATGCCGCGTCAACGCGCCCTTCGATCAAGGCAGCGATGGCGAATGAAAATGACATGCTCAGGCCGACATAGCCAAGGTAAAGAAAGGGCGGATGGAACGCCAAACCGGGATCCTGAAGAAGCGGGTTCAGGTCGCGCCCATTCAGCGGCGGCACTTCCAATCGTAAAAACGGGTTGGATGTAAGCAGGATGAACGCAAAGAACGCAACGGCAATCGAGGCCTGAACCGACAGGACACGGGCGCGCAAACGTGCTGGCAAACCATCACCAAACCATGCTGCACATGCCCCGAACAGTGTCAGAATCACCATCCAAAGCAGCATCGAGCCTTCGTGATTTCCCCAAACACCCGTGATCTTGTAGATCATCGGTTTGTCCGTGTGCGAATTGAGGTAGACAAGCTGCAACGAAAAGTCCGACGTCACAAAGGCCCAAGTCAACACCGCAAAGGCGAAAGCGGTCAGCAGAAACTGCACCGTTGCCGCGGGTTCAGCCATTGCCATCCAGCCAGCATTCCCACGGTGAGCGCCGACCATCGGCACGATCATCTGAATAATGGCAATACCGAACGCCAGAATCAGTGCAAAATGTCCAAGTTCTATCAACATGGTTTGGACGATACCCTATCGACGCGTGGGGTGACATACCTTGCGGGTCACATCTGCGGTACAAATTGGCGCACCTTTACAAAGCAAAACCACCTTGCATCGCGTAGGTTACGCCAGCCATCAAAAGCCCACCAATGACCAGCCTGACCAACCACTTCAACGTATCCTCGATTGCACCAAGACGGTTTGCAACATTGGCACGGTGCACGTCATCCACCGCGTTGCGCATCTCAAGCGCGATGATGCGGCGCTCTAACTGTCCTGTGGCCTCAGTTTGCATTTTCGGCCTGCCAGTCCTGCAATGCGGGGTTTGACGGCGGCGTGTCTCGTTTTGGCGCGTCGACCTGATTTGTCGCCAGACTCATGGCGACAGAGCGCTGAAATTCATGCGCTTTCACTTGATGCCGCGCACCGAAGTAGAAACTGACAATCGCGCCCATCAACCACCACAGCGGTTCTGGCACCATCGCCAGCCCTTCCATGCCGTCCCTGAATTGTTCCGGCCGTTGCATCGCCATCACGAAAAGCCAGATGGTGCCCAACGCCAGCGCTGGACGCGGCAAACGGTTCAATCCATCAACGATACGGTCGAACACACCGCGACGCGGATGCACAAATTCGGCAGCAAATTGTGCAAGGCTATCGGACCGCGCGGATGCTGCCCGCACTGCCCCTTTTTCTGCATTTTCCCGAAACACCTCTGCGGTTTCGGCCACCACATTGCGTCCATCCCCAAAAAGAAACGTCATGATGCCCGATATCAAGCCCATTGCGCCACCCTCGCGTTGTGTTCTGCATCCGTCAGGTGATAGCGCGCCGAGATGAATTCCTCGGCCCGTTTGATCCAACCCCCTTTGCCGCCATCGCGCCTGCGTGCGTATTTGCGGCTCGCCGGGCGACGGGCAGCCAAGTCGTAATAATAGTTGCGCCGCGCAATCCCATAGGCATCGACTAGATGGTCCGGCGCCGCCTCAGTGGCCTGCTTTGCAGCAGCAATCGTCCGTGGTCCGATCACGCCATCAACGGTTACCGAAATCCGCATGTCACAGAGCAGTCGTTGCAAGATTTTCACGGCCTGCGCCCCCGCATTCACGTACATATCAAACACGGTTGCCTGTAAGGGCATGGGCAACCGATCAATCCGTGGTCCACGAAAATAATGTTCGACAAAAATGGATACTGCATGCGCCCGGGACAGCACGCGCACGTCATTTTCATCAACGACGCCATCCTTGGTCAGGTCCAGCCCCAATCGGCGCATCGTATGCACGGTGACACCATAGTTGGTCGCCCCGCCGGGATCATCGGGGTCATTCACATAGCCGCCTTCACGGGCGACGATTTCTTGCGCGATTTGGGTAACGGTCTGCATCTTTGCCCCTTCAACTAGGTCGGGACAAAGGCTGCGGCTTAAAGGTTAATTCGTGACGACAGTACCGTCCGGATCGACATAAGTACCCTGTTCCTTCAGCGCATCAATGACTTCGGACGGCATGTAAGTCTCATCATGTTTGGCAAGAATTTCAACGGCTTCAAAGCGACCATTGATGTAATTACCTTGCGCCACCATGCCCTGACCTTCCTCAAACAGATCAGGCAGGATACCGGTATAGACGACAGGCACGACTGCGCCACCATCGGTCACGGAAAAGCTGACCTGCTCACCCTGTCCGCGCACGATCGACCCTTCGGCAACCAGCCCACCAATACGGAAACGCTCGTTCGGCGGTGGTGGCGCTTCGGCCACTTCCGAAGGTGAGCGGAAGAATTGGAAACTGTCATCAGGCAGAAACCACAACAGCACGAGGACAAGCGCAATGCTGACCCCGGCCATGGAAATCACCTGAATGCGGCGGCGTTTCTTGAGGCTTTTCAGACCACCCGTCATGGGAACACCGGAGCCAGCATCAGCCCCTCCGTTTCTGGCAGACCCAGCATCAGGTTGGCGTTCTGCAACGCCTGCCCTGACGATCCTTTGGTCAGGTTGTCCAAGGCTGCAATCACAATCGCCCGCCCCGATAAACGGTCAGCGACCACGCCAATATGGCAAAAGTTCGATGCCCGGATATGTTTGATCGACGGATGTTGTCCCATCGGTAGCACCTCGATAAACGGCTCATCCGCATAAGCTGCGGCAAGTGTTGCATATATAACCCCAGGATCGCCTTGCACATAGGTGGTGGCCAAAATGCCGCGGTTGGCGGGGATCAGATGCGGGGTGAACTGCACCTGCACCGGGCGTCCTGCGATGGCGCTGAACTCCTGATCGAACTCACCCAGATGCCGATGCGTGCCGCCAACGGCATAGGCATGGGCTCCTTCTGACAATTCCGCGTGCAACAGGTTCTCCTTCAGGCTGCGTCCTGCGCCCGATACTGCACATTTCAAGTCGATGATGATCTGATCTAGATCAATCACTTCACCCTCGATGAGCGGGCGTAGGGCGTACTGGCCGGTGGCAGCATTGCACCCGGTGCCCGCAACCAAGCGCGCTTTCTTGATTTGATCGCGGTAAAACTCGGTCAGGCCGTAAACTGCCTCGGCCTGCATTTCGACAGCGGCGTGGCCCTTACCATACCACTTCTCATACTCCGCTGGATCGCGCAGCCGAAAATCAGCCGACAGATCAACGATCTTCAGCGATTTGGGCAGCTTTGAGATTACCGCCTGTGACGTGGCATGAGGCAGCGCGCAGAACACCAGATCAACACCGGTCAGGTCCATGTTTTCAATCGTCGTCAATGCAGGCAGGTCCAGGTGGCGCAAATGCGGGAAAACATCGGCCATCGCCATGCCCGCTTTGGAATTGCCCGACAGCCCTGTGATCGTCAGGCTGGGGTGTGTTGCGATCAGGCGCACAAGTTCCGCGCCAGTGTAACCGGAAGCGCCAAGAATGGCGACGTTATAGGTCATGTCTATATCCCTCGGGATGAATCTTCGAAATCAGGTTATGCAGCTTCAAACGTGATCTGTCGTCGCAAAAACTGTGTGGCGCGGTTGGACACGCGGGCCGGATCACCGGTCGTCAGAAAGGCCGATTTTGTACCGGGGCCAACCATCTCGGGGCGCCGTTCCAGATAATCGGCAAGGCTTTCCGCCACCAACTCAGCCTGGCTAAAGACCTTTACATCAGGTCCAAGTGCGGCCTGAAATTCCTTGGCCATCAACGGATAATGGGTGCACCCCAGAACGGCGGCATCGGGTTCAGGCATCTTGCGCTTGAGCGCGTCAACATGGCTTCGCACCAATGCTTCGGCCAGAATCATGTCGCCCTCTTCAATGGCATCCACGACGCCGCCGCAGGCTTGTGCCTCGACATCGACACCAATCGCCCGGAACGCCAGCTCACGTTGAAACGCCCGGCTTGACACGGTTGCGGGTGTCGCAAACAGCGCCACATGTTTGGTGTTCACCTCGCGCGGGGGCGAATTATCGCCCCATTGCCGTTCCGTCAGCGCCTCGATCAAAGGCACGAACACCCCCAGCACGCGCTTGCCCTCTGGTACCCATGATTCCTGCATCCGGCGGAGTGCTGCGGCAGAGGCCGTGTTGCAGGCAAGGATCACTAGGTCGCACCCCGCAT
>CBDTVH010000172.1:0-5411 GCA_965363665.1 uncultured Yoonia sp.
AGGTGGGAATGGACGTATCGCAAGCGGCTTAATGATGGCTTTCCAGCAGACTGCCAAGCAGTGGATTTGGGAATTTGCGCGTAACGGTGACCGCATGAAAGCTTTCGGTCAGTCCCATCTGATGCTTCGATTCAACCAACATGCCTGATTGCAGTTCGTTTTGCACGGCGATCGGCGGCAGGACCCCAAGCCCAATGTCCTCGCGTGTCAGAAGGCGCATCATGGCGACGTCATCGACCTCTGCCGCGATCATGGGGTTGATACCCTCACGTGCGCAAAGCCGGTCAAAGCCCGCGCGCACGGGGCTGTCCTCTGTCGGCACGATGATGGGGTTGTCGCGCAGCAGTTTGGCCAGTGGTATGTCGGTCGCGATGCGGGCTGGTGTACCGATCAGGCTGACGGGTTGGTCCGAGATTGGTTGCGAGGTAAAGTTTGACATCGCGTCATGGGCAGGCGCGCGGTTGGTCAGGACCACATCAAGGCTGAGCGTTTCAAGACTTTGCAGCAGTTCAACCAATGTACCGGATCGCAGCACGAGTTCAATATCCGGCTGACCCAGCAGGGGCCGCAGAAATTCGATCTGAAAGTTGCGTGACAGCGTCGCCAACGCACCGACGCGCAAGACCTGCCTTGGCCGCCCTTGCTGGCTGAGCGTGCCAAGCAAGTCCTTTCCTGCATCAAAGATCGTGTCCGCATAGTCGAGCGTGATCCGCCCTGCCTCGGTCAGGTGAAGCTGACGCCCGCGCCGTTCAAAGAGCGCATGGCCCAGCCGATCTTCGAGTTTGCGGATTTGCACGGATAGCGCGGACTGCGACAGGTTCAGCTTGCCTGCTGTCCGCGTCAGGTTGCCATCATGGGCCACGGCCCAAAAATAGCGCAGGTGATTGTAGTTCATGTCAGTCATATCGTTCACTTTAAGTGAACGATATGTAGCAAACAATGTATTTTTTATCTGGAAGGTGGTGCCCTATCTCGTCGTGAAATCATTTTACGCGACGGAGACCGACATGATCCTCAACGCTCTGCCCCTTCTGGCCCCGCTCATTCTGCTGGCTGCCGCCTTTGCGCCCCGCTTTTTAGAGGGGGGTTCCGCCCAGAAGGGCGCTTGGATCGCGGAACAGGCCCCGCTGGGGGCCATTGCTGTCGCGGTCCTGTCAGCGATTGTGCTGGCGGTGAACGGGAGTGGGGACAGCTTTCTGATTGGTCTTTTCGGTATTGGTTTGTCGGTTCGTCTGGATATCGTGAGCATCGTGATGCTTTTGCTGGTCACCTTCATCGGCTGGGTCGTCGTGCGTTATGCGCGCACATACCTGGATGGGGAAGCGCGGCAAGATGCGTTTACCTTCTGGCTGTTGGCGACGCTCTGTGCTGTTTTGCTGCTGGTCCAGTCAGGAAATGTCACCCAGTTCGTCGGTGCATGGATCGCGACCAGCATGTGTTTGCACAAGCTGTTGTTGTTCTATCCTGACCGGGTTGCAGCACAACGGGCAGCGCATAAGAAATACGTGATGGCGCGGATCGGGGATGTCGCTGTGATCGGTGCGGCGATCCTGCTGGCCTTTGCCTATGACACGACCCAGATATCATCCATTCTGGCACAGGCCGGGCAGGGCGCGGGCGGTGGTCTGGCACTGGGTGCCGCGGCACTGATCGCTTTGGCCGCTATCCTGAAATCCGCCCAGTTCCCGACCCATGGCTGGCTGACCGAAGTGATGGAAGCACCGACGCCGGTATCTGCTTTGCTGCATGCTGGCGTGGTGAATGCGGGTGGCTTTGCGCTGATCCGTTTTGCAGATGTGATGCTGCTGTCGCCATTGGTGTTGGCTTTATTGGTGATGGTTGGCGGGTTCACGGCGCTTTTTGGTGGTTTGGTCATGCTCACGCAGCCAACGGTCAAGGCGTCGCTGGCATGGTCCACTATCGCGCAAATGGGCTTTATGATCCTGCAATGCGGCCTGGCGCTGTTCCCATTGGCACTGCTGCACATCGTGGCGCATTCGCTTTATAAGGCACATGCGTTCCTGTCGGCCGGCAATGCAGTGCAGAACGTGGCTGCGATCCGCAAACCCGGGCCAGTCGCGGTGCCTGATCTGGGTGCGGTGACGCGGGCGTTTCTGGTGGCGCTGGTAATCTACGGCATCGTTTATACAGTGCTTGGTTTGGGCTTTGATTTTGGCGGCAAGTCCCCGCAGGCGGTTGCCTTGGGTGCGATCCTGATTTTCGGTGTGGCCTATCTGTTGGCGCAAGGCTTTGCGGATGAAGCACCCAAGGCGCTGACCCAGCGCACAGCCGCTTACGCAGCCACCGTGACCGTCAGCTACCTTGTCTTGCAACGCGCATCTGAGTGGCTGACGGCTGGCACTTTGCCCGCGACCCCAAAGGCGGGCGCGCTGGAATGGGCGTTGATCCTGCTTGCGATGATCAGCTTTGGCCTTGTGGCCCTGGCGCAAGCAACGCTGCCTTTGTGGTCTTACCATCCGGCGGCACAGGGTCTGCGCGTTCACCTGTCGAACGGACTTTATATCAACGCAATCTCTGACCGCGTCATGGGCGGCTGGAAGCTGAAACCATCCAAAGAAGGAGCGGCACAATGAAGGCGGAAACATATTCAGGCTATTCGGGTGCACATCTGGAAGTGATCGCCAAGGCAGAGGCCGCAGGCCGTGCGATCCCCCCGCTTTGGCCCTTGTCATCGTCGGTCGCGGTCAACCCGTTCCTGGGGCAGACAGAGCAAAGCTTGCCGGAAGTGGCCGCGTTGCTGGACCGGGTTGCTGGCACGTCTGTGACGATGCCGCGCGACTGGTATCAGGCAAAGATCGACGACGGCACGATCACTGATGCGGATTTGACTGCGGCACTGGCGCAGTTTCCCGGGGCGGCAAAGGACATTGAAAGCCTGAAGGCGGCCACCGCCAAGGCTTCGGTATCCGCCAAGGCGCTGCCCACCGTCGCCGATCTTGCCGCACAGGTGTCCGGCGTCGACTGGCCTGGTATTGTGGAAGAGCGTTTCGGTGTCTGGGCAGCCGGCTATTTTGATGCAGGTCAGGCGCTTTGGCAGAACAAACCCGGGCGTCGCGCCTTTGATGCGTGGCGCGATTTTGCAAGCCGTGATCTGTCTGCGGAAATTGCTGGTCTTGCAGGGTTTGGGGCCCTAGTCGCCAATACCCCGGCGCAAACCCGGAACGCATTGGTCAGTGCGGCAGAAGTGCTTGGCCTGACGGCTGACGCTGCCGAGACCTATTTCCATCAACTTTTGCTAGGCTTGGGTGGATGGTCGCAGGTTGCGCGGTACCGTCTTTGGGAAGCGGAGCTTGCTGGTGGCACCGATCTTACCTTGGTCGACGTACTGACGATCCGGGCAATCTGGGAACAGGCGCTCTATCAAAAGTATGCCACCGAGATCGAGGCGAAATGGGCAGACGTGCTTGAGGCCCATGCCAAACCGGTTACCCCGTCTGAGGATCAACTGATTGATGCGACACTTCAGGCTGCGGCTGAATTCGCTGGACAGCGTGGGTTGGCCGAGACCTTGAATGCGCCATCGCAACCAGCGCCAGAGGGTCGCCCCGCTTTGCAGGCCGCGTTTTGCATCGACGTGCGGTCCGAAGTGTTCCGTCGGGCGCTGGAAAGCGTTGATCCGCGCATTCAGACGCTGGGTTTTGCAGGGTTCTTTGGTCTGACCGCGTCGCACCAAAGCTTTGCATCGGATGTTGAGGAAAAGCGCCTGCCGGTGCTTCTGAACCATGGTGTGACCAGCAAGGCTGGCAGTGCTTCTGATGCCACCGCCGACCAGAACGCCCGTTTTGCGGCACGTGCTGGCCGGGCATGGGGGCGATTCAAGCTGGCGGCGGTTTCCTCGTTTGCATTTGTTGAGGCTTCGGGACCGATCTATGTCGGCAAATTGCTGCGCGACGCGCTGGGTATAGATGCGGCCAAGGGGCCCGACAAGCAAAAGCCTGTGCTGGACGAAAGCTTTGGTTTGCAAGACCGGATTGGCGCCGCGACCGGTATCCTTGGCGCGATGTCCTTCACTGAGAACTTCGCGCCCTTGGTCCTTCTGTTCGGCCATGGTGCCAATGTCGTGAACAATCCACATGCCAGCGCGCTGCATTGCGGTGCCTGTGGTGGATACACCGGTGAGGTGAACGCCCGGCTTTTGGCCGGTATATTGAACGATAAAGACGTGCGCGCAGGGCTGGCAGAAAATGGGATCACCATCCCCGACGATACGCTCTTTGTGGGTGGTCTGCACGATACGACCACCGATGATGTAACCATCTATGACGCTGATTTTGCCGGGCATAAGCATGGTGATCACCTGAAGACGGCAAAAGATTGGCTGCGGGCCGCAGGTAAACTGGCGCGGACCGAGCGTGCGCTTCGCCTGCCACGTGCCGCCAACGGCGATGACATCAGCAAGCGGAGCCGGGATTGGTCAGAAACGCGGCCAGAGTGGGCTTTGGCGGGCTGTAAGGCGTTTATCGCGGCACCACGAACCCGGACGAAGGGCAAAGGTTTGGAGGGTCGCGCGTTTCTGCATGACTACAACTGGCAAAAGGACGATGGCTTTGGCGTGCTTGAGTTGATCCTGACCGCCCCGGTCGTTGTGGCAAGCTGGATCAGTTTGCAATATTACGGCTCTGTCGTTGCACCGCAGGTGTTTGGTGCAGGCAACAAGCTGTTGCATAACGTCACTGGCGGGATCGGTGTCGTTGAAGGCAACGGCGGCGCGCTGCGCGGTGGGTTGCCTTGGCAGTCGGTCCATGATGGGACGGGTTATACTCATGATCCGCTGCGGCTGTCGGTTTGTGTGGAGGCTCCGTCCGAGGCGATCACGGCAATCCTGGAGAAGCACCCCGACGTTCGGGCGCTCTTTGATAATCGCTGGCTGCACCTGTTCACGCTGAATGCGGACGGGCAGATGGATCAGCGGTACGACGGTGATTTGGCGTGGGTTGCGTTTGATGGGGCGACGCAGGCTGCAATTGCGGCCTAGCGGTTTGCTGTCTCATCTTCGACAAGCGAACGCTTTCCGATCTGCGCAAGCGTGATGCTGGTTTCGTTCTTAAGAACGGACCACAGTTCACGCAGCCCTTCCTCGCCGCCGGCGGCAATGGCGAATTGCAGGACGCGCCCGAAGAAGGTGAAGCTTGCACCTTGGGCGTAGGCTTTGACCACGTCTTCGCCGCTGCGCAGGCCCGTGTCGTAGAACAATGGGTAGTCGGGGCCGAGCGCGTCGCGGATTTTAGCGAGTTCCAGAATGGGTGGTGGCGCGCTGTCAAGTTGGCGTGATCCGTGGCTGGAGACCTGGATCGCATCCACGCCTGCGGCCCTGAGCGCCAGAGAGTCCTCTACGTCCAGAACACCTTTCACCACCAGTTTTCCCGGCCACATATCCCGCAACCGGGTCA